>NZ_KV826311.1:0-12173 GCF_001835895.1 Staphylococcus sp. HMSC034C12
AAAAGACACTAGTCTTTTGTAATCCTTAATTAGACGTCATTGTCCTTCCCCGACACCCCAACTCGCGTTGATCGTTGACTTTCTTTTTGAAAGTCTCTTTGTCGGGGCCCCAGCATTAGAGTTGAAAGAAGCTAATCAGCGCACTTTCAATTCAATCAGCTACTGTCTGTACTGCATTTTTAAAGAAATATAAGCACTTCTAAAGCTTTTAATCTTGTGTATGATAGTTTGGTCACACTAGGATTAAAAGCTTTTCTTATATCTTCATTATCTTCTAGGTATTTAGTCGTAGTATGCTCTACACAGTCCGTTGCAGTAAAAGTTAGTACCATAGACTCATGTTTTTTATAATCAAATCCATTACTATATTAAGTGTAGAGAGACAAAGGAGGAATTAACAACATGATTATCTACAAGCAAAATATAGAAAACGGTATCCCAATATACGAAATCATTACAAAGACCTTCAAGACGATTACGGTAAAATTCGATGAAACGTTTAGTAAAAATGACATCTATAAATTGCTCTCTCTACTAGAAAGTGACGTTGATAACATGAATTAAGTTATTCATCACATTTCAAAAATTAAAAAGTGTTTTTCGTAATTGAATACGAAAACAAACGAATATTTCAAAATCTTTTTTAAAGTTAAGATGCCCCTAATACTCAAAACTTTAAAAAGTCATTAATTATTCAAAAGCTCACCCTAATAAAATAGCGTTAATGTTAGCCAAGAATGTCCCCTTTTGGAAACTTAGAGAGAAACTTTAAGTTATACTAACATTAACGCTATATCTTTATAATATTGTTTCTTTTTTAACACCTATGATGGGTTATCAACGATTAAATAAATAATTATAAATCAGTATGATTACTTTTTTTAGTAATAACTATTTTTTCTTCACCATTTAAACCAAAGACGTTTATTTCATTATGACTCACTTTTTTGAAGGTCACTTCTTCATCTATATCTATAGTCCTTTTATACTTAACATTAAATTGTGTCCACTCTATTTGAAAATACGCTAATACACAATCCACTACCAGTTGACCAGGAACAATGGTTGAATGAAGCTCATTTTTATCATTAACAAGTCGAAGGTAATGACTTACTTTATCATGACTAAACTTCATCATTTACCTCCTTTTTTATAAACGTTTGTCTAATAAATATACATTGTCTATTATCTTTATATATTTTTAACTCGTAGATATATTGGATATATGTTTTAAACTTTTTCGTACTTTTATGTGTTAAGTACGCCTCGTATTTTAGCCTACATTTTAATGGTTCAAATTCTTCACATGTTGTTCGCACAAGAAGAATATGTTCTTGTTCAAACTTTTGAAACAACTTAAATTTTGGCCAGACGTTTGCACACATGAGTAAAGGCACCACGCCTTTATACGTTCTTTCAACTACTTCGCAATACGCTCTTACTTCTTGTTCACTAAAATATATTTCTATTTTCTCACAAGCCCCATCGTTCGAAGAGTATCGCATTCCCCATTCCTCCTCCAATCCCCATCGTAGCAACTCCCCGCTTCCAATGTGTCATATTTAATAACCTAGTGATTAATGCTACGCCACTTGCGCTATAAGGATGACCAGACGCAATGGCTCCCCCCCACTGATTGACTTGATTAATATTTAATTTTAACTCTTGAATTGAAGCTAAAACTTGTGAACTAAATGCCTCATTAAGTTCTATTGCATCAATGTCACTTATTTTTAAATTTTGTTTTTTTAGTAATTTTGTTACAGCAGGTACTGGTCCAATACCTAGTCGTTTCGGATTGACACCTATTGTCACTGCATCTGTAAACATCATTCCCTCTGATATTCCGTATTGTAATGCCGTTTCTTGATTCATAACGAGTGCAAGCGCAGCGCCGTCATTTTTCATACAACTATTTCCAACCGTTACTGTTCCGTTAGCTAGTAAAGGACGTAATCGATTTAATCGTTGTTCAGTAAGTGTTGGCTTAATACTTTCATCTTTATCAAATAAATGACCTTTGATGTTTAAAGATACAATTTCATTACTTATACTTCCATTCTTATAATATTGATGTGTGAGATGATGACTACGTATCGCAAAGGCATCTTGTTGTTTACGCGTAATATGATAATATTGCGCAACATTTTCAGCTGCCTCTATCATACTTGGATCTTGACCTTTTGGTGCAAAAGAGGCACGCTCATAAAATTCTGGTAATTGTGTATCATACACTGATTGAGGGCGTTTAATCTTCCAAGGAGCACGACTCGTGCTTTCTACTCCTCCAGCTATATAAATATGACCTGCACCAGCTTGAACCATTCGACATGCATATATAATACTTTCTAACCCTGACCCACATTGACGGTCCATTGTAACACCTGGAATACTCTCAGCTAGACCTGCTTCTAATAAGGCTTTACGAGCAATATTTCCACCATTACCTACGATATTTCCAATCACTACATCATCTATATCAGGTATTATTTTAGGAAAAATTGAATTCATTTCTTCAAATAAGGGCATGAGTAATGTTTCAGGTTCTAAATGTTTCAATTTCCCACCGTATTTGCCAAAAGGTGTACGTTTCGCCCATATAATGACCGGTTGGTTCATCATTTAAAGTCTCCTTTTACATAGGCAGTACGCATTTTATTTCGAGCAACTTTGCCACTTTGGGTATATTGCATACTGTCTACTTTTATCAATTTGGAAGGTACATCATATCGTGATAGAACTTTCATAATATGTTGTCTCACAGTTTGGTACTCAAGTTCTATCGATCCTGTATATAGTAAAACCGCTATTTCCCCAAAACGTGGATGCGGTTCTCCTATAACAATTGCTTCTTCTACTCCATCAATATTTTTTATCATTTGTTCAATAACTTGAGGATAAACATTTTTACCTCCAATAATTAATCGTTCATTTTGACGACTCACTAAATATAATTGATTATCTTTAATATAAGCGTAATCGCCTGTTTTAATCCATGTTTCAGGTAATACGACAGATTGATTTACATATCCAGAGAATATCATATTACTTTTTACATTTAATAACCCTATATGATTCTTGTCTTTTTCCTCTAAACCAATCGTTACATTTTGAAATATGTATCCCACTGAATCAACAGAAGCTTTACGGTTAATGTTATAACTAATAAAACTTGCTTCTGACGTTCCAAAAAATTCAATAATATTAGCATGCTGAAATGTTTCGGCTATACGCTTAAACAACGAAGAAGAGAGTTTCGCCCCACTACTTAAAATAGTCGTTAAATGTAGGTGATCGTGATTTATTTTTGTTATTGCATGTAGCATTGTTGGAACAAGAAATAATGCACTATTTGTTGTTTGTTGTTTCATTTTGCTAACGAGCTTAGTCGCATTAAAACGGGTTTGTCCAATAAATGTTCTCCCTGTATATAACGCATAAATACAAGTGTATAAAGACAATGAATGTGCAAGTGGTCCCGGTGCTACAAGTATGTTTTCTTTATGACGAAGTAGCTTTTCATTTTCTTTGTATGACGCAAGCCAAGATGGTTCATTTCGATAATATGCTTTAGGTAACCCTGTTGTCCCAGATGTAAAACCAATATGTAATAGTTGATGGACTTGTGACTGCTCATTTAAATATGTTGGATATGTTTCAGAAGACGTTGTCTTTATCAGTCTATGCTGTTCATCAACAAGATAGTCAATATGATACGTTTCAATCAGTTGATGAATTGTTACTTCAGACCATTGATCATCTAAAAAACATGGAATACTTCCTTGCTCTAATATTGCAAAATAATTCAACATATTATGTAAAGGACTTTTACTTAACAATCCTACTCGGGACCCTTTCGGTAAATGCATGAAGACTGATTTTAATTGCTGTATTGCTGTATAAAGTTGTTGATAGGTTAATATACTTTCTTCAAACGATAGCGCAATCGTATCCGGTTGTTCTATTGAATAGTGATTTAATTTATTTAGTATTTCTAACATATGACCCTCTCTGAATGTTAACTAGATTAATTATTATATTAACATTATATGAAAAATAACACATAAAAAAATCACTCAAATATATTCATCTGAACGATAATATATTTGAGTGATGGTTTTTATTCTAAATTAGCATGATTGTCTTGCATTGCTTCTTCATTAATATTAAAGGCATCCATTAATCCAATCACGACACTATCTAAAAAGATGAGTGAAGATTGTTCGAATAGACTACCTAACGGCTGTTCAGAGCCTTCTGCTTCATGTTTTGTTCCTGCAGGTAAAGCAATCACTGTATCAGCGACATCGCCAATTTTAGATTCTTTTTTAGTTGTTATTAAAGCAATTTTAGCGCCAACTGAATGTGCCTTTTCAGCTAATAATCTTAAGTGCTCTGTTGATCCAGAACCGGAAATAATAATTAATAAATCATGCTCTTTAATAGATGGCGTTGTTGCTTCACCTATTGCAGATGCATCTTTTCCTAGTTGATTCAAACGCATTGCAAAGCTATTAGCAACATATCCAGAGCGACCTTTACCAGCTGTAAAGATACGAGATGCGCCAACCACTTCATTTGCAAAACGTCCATAATCATTATCCTCTAGATGTGATAACGTGTTATCTATTTCTTCAAGAATTAAATGATAATTGTTAAAAGTTGGCATTTTATTTACCTTCAATCGCTTCACGACATTGTTTAGCTGCTTCTACAGGATCATCTGCGTTAGCAATACCGCCACCAACAATAACTAAGTCAGGTTCTTCTGCTACAATTTCTTTAATTGTTTCAGGTTTAATACCACCAGCTACGGCTACTTTAGAATTTTTAATGACTGATTTAACTGTACGTAAGCTTTCTAATGGAGATTGTCCTTCAGCTTGTAAATCATAACCAGTATGAACAGCGATATAATCAGCGCCCATTTCATCTAATTCTTTCGCACGTTTTTCTAAATCTTGTACAGCAATCATATCAACTAACAATTGTTTACCATGTTTATGTGCTTCTTCAACCGCACCTTTAATTGAAGCATCTTCTGCAACACCTAAGATAGTCACAACATCTGCGCCAAATTTAATAGCTTGGCTTACTTCATAGTCTGCTGCATCCATAATTTTTAAATCAGCTAACACTTTCGCATTATTGATATTTTCATTTAAATGTTGAACAGCTGGTAATCCTTCATTAATAACGATAGGTGTACCAATTTCTACGATATCCACATACTCTTCAACTTTTTTAGCTAATTTTGCTGCTTCTTCTTTATTTAATAAATCGATTGCTAATTGTAATTCCATTACAAACATCCTTTCGTATCATAATCATAGTACTATAGATACCCATGATAAATATTTTTAAACATTTAAATCACTTCGAATTATTTTCCTTCATTTACAAATAAATTGAGCATAGGGATACAATTCAGTCGTTCTTTTTAGTAAAATAGATAGATACACACATTGTATGGTTGCAAGGAGTGAACATGTTGGAACCCATTAAAGCTGAAGAAGTACAACGATTATTAACTACATTTGAAAACAAACCTGTCTATTTGCATGTTGAAACGACGAATGGTGCATATGCTAACCATTTTGATCAACGTGTGTTTAATGCAGGTACGTTTTTACGAAATATACAAGTCACATATGAACATGCGCAACTAAAGGGCGGAGATAAAGATCCATTTCGTGTTGGGTTGAAACTTCGTGATGGCGGTTGGGTATATGTACAAGGCCTGACTCACTATGAAATCAATGATAATAATGAATTTTTAATAGCTGGATTTAATTACGAAGGACAGTTGGCTGCAACGATTGAAATCAGTGAACAGCCATTCACAGTATAGAGGAGGAAGATTCATGAAAGATGAAAGACATGTACTAATGATATTTCCACATCCCGATGATGAAACCTTCTCATCTGCTGGGACGATCGCAAGTTATATTGAAAACGGGGTTCCTGTCACTTATGCCTGTCTCACATTAGGACAAATGGGACGTAATTTAGGCAATCCCCCTTTTGCGACAAGAGAGTCACTACCTTATATTCGCGAAAAAGAATTAGAAGATGCTATGAAAGTGATTGGTATTACTGATTTACGTAAAATGGGTTTAAGAGATAAAACAGTAGAATTTGAGCCACATGAGCAAATGGATGATATGGTAAAAACATTGATTGAGGAGACAAATCCATCAGTGATTATTTCATTTTATCCAAAATTTGCCGTACATCCAGACCATGAAGCAACAGCTGAAGCTGTCGTAAGAACAGTAGGACGTATGCCTAAAGAAGAGCGTCCAAGACTTCAACTCGTAGCATTTAGTAATGATGCACCGGATATTTTAGGAGAACCTGATATATTAAATGACATTAGTCAATACAAAGAGATTAAATTAAAGGCGTTTGAAGCTCATAAATCTCAAACAGGTCCTTTCTTAAAACAATTAGCTAGCCCTGAAGTTGGCGGAGAAACACAAAATTTTCTAGAAGTCGAACCTTATTGGACGTATCATTTCGACAATTAAAATCATTAGAGGAGGTACAATAAACGAATGACTGAATTTGATTTATCTACACGAGAAGGTCGCTGGAAACATTTTGGTTCAGTAGATCCTATTAAAGGTACAAAACCTACAACTAAAAATGAAATGACTGACTTACAAAGTACACATAAAAACTTCTTGTTTGAAATTGAAGAAGTGGGTATTAAAAATTTAGTATATCCTGTTAAAATTGATCAATTTCAAACAGCAGGTACATTTAGTTTCTCAACAAGCTTAAATAAAGATGAAAAAGGGATTAACATGAGTCGCATCTTAGAAAGTGTTGAGAAACATTATAATAATGGTTTAGAACTTGATTTCGATACACTATATCAAGTATTACGTACATTACAAGACAATATGAAACAGAATGCTGCGGGAGTAGACGTTTCAGGTAAATGGTTCTTTGATCGTTATAGTCCTGTAACTCATATCAAAGCAGTGGGTCATGCTGATGTTACTTACGGTTTAGCAATTCATAAAGATCAAGTAACGCGTAAAGAACTTACCCTCACAGCTACTGTAACGACACTTTGCCCTTGCTCTAAAGAAATTAGCGAATACTCTGCTCATAATCAACGTGGTGTTGTAACAGTAAAAGTGTATTTAGATAAAAATTCTGAAATGACAGATGATTACAAAGAAAAGATTTTAGATGCAATGGAAGCAAATGCAAGCTCTATTCTTTATCCAATTTTAAAACGTCCTGATGAAAAACACGTAACAGAACGTGCATATGAAAATCCACGTTTTGTTGAAGATTTAATTCGTTTAATTGCTGCAGATTTAGTAAATTTTGACTGGATTGATGGCTTTGACATTGAATGTCGAAACGAAGAATCCATTCACCAACACGATGCTTTCGCAAGACTAAAATATAGAAAATAATAAAGTCTCCTAAAGTGAAGCGACCCCAAAAGTTAGATCAATACCTAACTTTTGGGGTAATTTATTTTTTGAATACCTTTTGGAATTGAACATATCCAGAAATGTAGTGTTCAATATCATCGATACTAGTAACAATTTATATAATTACATTAATTAAATATATATTATTTGATAAAACAATAACATTAAAAGTTAATGTTTATGCAACTTTAACTGAACATTACCACGAAGCACTAACTAAATTCTTGAAAAATAAAAAATTATTTCTAAAATAAATTTCCAATAGGTCAAACAGAAATAATACCAAATGAATTTATAGTCGAAAAATAAGAAATACTATGACAGAAATAATACTAACTAATCCAAACAAGCTAGCAATTGTAATTGGTTAAGATGAACACGATATAAAAATACTTAATATTTATAATCGAGAAGGTAATAAGATTGAACATATAAACATTAATAAAAGAAAAGATATTTCTACCAAAAATCAAATAGAAATAAAAGAACATAAAAATTTACATCGTTATCTCTTCTTTAAATGAGTCCAAAGCCAACTAATTACATAGAATTAAAAAATAATATTAAAAGTTACATAATAAAATACTAAAAAATAATCAAATGCTCATCATAATTGTTTAAATCGTGAAAACATTAAAATTTGAGAAGAGTGTGCTTGAATATGAATTAAATGCAACGAAATATTAAGAAAGAAATTCTAAAAATTTTTAAAGTCAGATTTGGGATCTTGATATGAAGTGAAAATAATAGTTTCTTTTTCTCCACGTATAAATCCACTTTTATATTTAAGTCCTAAAATAAAAGAATTATTAAATTTAAATAAATCATATTTATAATACTTATATATTTGATATAAATCTTTTACAGTATAACTTTGGCGATCTTTAATTCTGAAACGACCAGTTAGATTTGTAGCTATCGAACTAGATAATTTTAGTTTTTCAATCAAATACTTAGTATATTTTTTTCGATCTACATGATTTTCAAATAACTCATTAGCTAACTCATAGATTTCAGAAGGATGTGGTGAGTTAGTCATATTTTTTAGTAATGTATAAGTATAAATTTCTCGACCTTCAACATAGCCAGTTTTACTACTATTAGTTGACCAACTCTTCATGTTAATCTTTCTATTTTCTAATTTTTCATCTATAGCTTTTAAATAATAAATGAGTGGGCCCATTCCCTCAATTGTTTGAGACATATCACTGTTAAATTCTTCAATGATTTGTCCAGTATCATTATTTACTCTAATATAACTTTCCCCTACTTGACTAAGTTTCTCAAACAGATTATCAAAATCAAATTTTACGTCATTCCTCCTCAAAATATTAGGTAATGATTTAGCTATTTCTGGAAAATCTGTACCAGTTACAGAAGACTTTAGTAAAGTTAGAGAATCTTCATTACATAAATAATTTAAATCATTTATCAATAATTCTTTGTTAGGATACCAAATTATATTCTTACTTCGAACTTTATTTACGACTTGTCTTAATTCTATATCCTTACATAGAATATAATCTGCATTACAATTTTCTAACTCATCCACTAATTGTAAATGTGTTTCACTAGACTTATGACCTAAATCACTAATTTTTCCAATTGCAATGATTTTATTTCCTTTGTAAAATCTAGTTTGACTATTAAAAGCTCTAATTGCATTAATCATTGCAGGCAAAGAAGCATTATGTGTATCATCCAGTAAAGTTAGTTTATGAGATTTTGTTTGTATTTCTTTCAATGCTAATATTTTTGAAAAAGGTTTGAAATTCTTAAGTAAGTCTTTCTTTATTGGTAAATTTAGACTTTTCAGAGTTAGCATACTTGCTAGTGTGTTAGAAACCATTCCTTCACTAATCGTATTAAGTTGATAAATGTCTGTTTCGTTATTTTGGTCATTTATTAATAATTCAATATTTCCTTTATTATACTTGATGTTATCTACAGTTAAATCAGCATTACTATCCTTTTTAATACTATAAGTTAAGACATTATTTGTATTTTCTCGCGCTTTGTCTACTAAGTAATCTGCATATAATGTATCGTTATTAACAATTGCCACTCCATTATCTGCAAGTCCCTCAAAAATCCTTGTCTTAATTTTGGCAATATCTTTAACAGACTTAAAAGTTGAAAAATGTGCTTCACCTATACCAGTAATAATTGCTATATCAGGTTTTAAGTAAACTGCTGTATTTTCAAGATAATTAATAGCATTCAAAGATGTTTCAATCACAGCAAAGTCTGGATTTTTGATTAATTTCAACATATTATTATAAATGGCTGCTCTAACGTTATTGTTTCCTCTGTTTTCGAGTACATCAAAATCACTTAATAAGCTAGTAATTAACATTCTAGTTGAACTTTTACCCATTGATCCAGTTATTGCAACAACCGGATTTTTATATTGATTTCTAATATAAATAGCTAGTTTTTTAAATGCTTGAACTGAATCTTCTACAATTATTTGAGGAACAGTAAATTTTAAATTGGAAATATAACTTTCCGTTATAATTAAACCAATCTCTTCATTTTGGCTGTCAACTAAATCATTACCATCTAAAGCATTTTTATTTCTTCCCAATTCTCTTGCCCATGTTTCTTTATTTGGAGAAAAATATGCAGTCTTTTTGCTTTTTACAAATTTATAGATGGTTTCAAAATCATTTATTTCATTTGATTCTCTATTATGAGCATCCTTTAATGTTCCACCTATAATATGATAAATCTTTCTAATTGTTAGCATAATCAATACCTACTTCCTTTGAATACCTTTTGATACTGTACATACCCTGACAAATAATGCTCAATATCATCAATACGGACACGATAACCATGATGTTTAATAAAGAAGCTTCCTAAAATTCTAGATGGATTTTTAAAGTACATTGCAGTTTCAGGGTAAAAGAAGCCAACTCTTTGATAATCTGCTCTAATATCAATAACTTCTTTTAAATATTTTTCATCTATCAAATGATTTACTAATTCCTCATAACTCGTTTCTTTGGCTTTTTGTACTAATCGATAAGTAGCCATTAGCATTTCCAAGAATGTTGGGAAAGTAGTTTCACGGTTTTTAATATAATTTAGATATGTATTCACATTTTTTATCCCAAATTCAAAATATTTTTCTTGAGGATTAATTTGAACTAATTCATTTGTACAATATCCTAACCAATGATCATGATATTGCCAATATTTTTTCTCAATGAAACGATCCATTAAATTTTCTACAGTTTTCAACCATAACTCATTTTTATCTCTTTGATATAGTCTCAACAAAGCAAGGGCTGCTTCGCCATCATAATAAATGATTCTGAATTTCTCTTTAACACTTAAATCAGGATAATTCAATAAGTGCGTCGTTTCATATGTATCTTCATCAATCATTGAAAGAATACCGTTCGCTACTTTTTGAGCAGCTTCAAGATATTTAGGATTATTCTCATATTTCAAATATTCACATACAGCGAATATAAATGAAGCATTTTGTCCCAATTTAATTTCATTAGTGTCTTCCGTATCATCATAGACATACGCTTTATCTTCAACTTCAAGTAATTGATTTGAAATAACATAATCAATTGCTTTTTCAACAGGTTGCAAACTTTCACCTAAATATGCTAATCCTTCTATTAAGGCATATGTAGAAGATGAATGTCTTAGTATATTATAAAAACCAATTTCATTATCAAAATGTGGGAAATACCCATAAATATATTTACCATTATCTAACAACATATTTTGTAAGAAATGAGTGCTGCTTTCAATTAATTGATCAATTTCACTCCCCAAATAATCTACTTTTCTTAAACCTTTTCTATAACCATTGTTGTATAGTTCATATACTTCTTCATTATCTATAAAGAAGCCTTGTGTATAAAATTTAACAACTTCTTTTTCGTCATAAAATTCACTTGAAAAAGCCTTTTTGTTAGTCGTGTATTTACGTAAATAATTATTAATATTTTTATCAGAAAGAAATAGTTCTTTAGTTGTATTATCTGGTCGGACAAAAGCATTCGCATTAATTTCTTCAGGTAAAACGGCTAAATTCCATAGATTATCAAATGCGATACCAAAATCCACATAATTTCGTCGTGTATTAATTAACGTTTTTTTCAATTCTGTAAATTGAACTTTTTCAGTGGATGTAACAATATCTAATTTAATCCACTCGGGAAATTGACCTGTTTTCTTTTTAAATTTAAGTGCTGATTTCGAAATATCTTGCTTAAGGTAATTCGTTTTTTTGAACAGTTTAACTTGAGCTTTGATGTTAGGTTTACCCAAACTTAAAAAAACATAATTATTAATTTCAATTTTATTATTTACTGCGGTTAATAATTTTTCTAATTTATATTCAAAATCCATAGTTTTCACCCTATTTATAATTATTTATCCTCTTTCTATCAATTAATATCATAGTATTTAAAATAAAACCAGGCCCTGAAAGGCCTGGTTTTAAATTTCATTGTGTCAACATGAAATCTACTTATTATTTTTCATCATTATTTTCGTTTTTACGACGTCTGCCAACTAAGAATAATCCTCCAAGTGCAGCGAATAATGAACCAAATAATGTGCCATTATTTTGATTGTTATTACCAGTATCAGGTAATTCATTACTATTTGATTTATCTGCTTTATCATTATGAGCTTTATCTGCATCTGCGTCCGCATCTGAATCTGCGTCAGCGTCTGCATCTGAGT
>NZ_KV826312.1:0-18273 GCF_001835895.1 Staphylococcus sp. HMSC034C12
TCACTTATCCAGATACTTTATGTCCCAGCCTCTTCTATTTTGATATTTTAATTTTGTTGGTGTTTATAAGCAGCTTCTACAAAAGCTTTGAAAATTGGCTGTGGTCTATTAGGTCTAGATAAGAATTCCGGATGGAATTGACAAGCAATGAAGAAATCATTTTCTGGAATTTCTACCATTTCCACTAAACGACCATCTGGACTAGTACCAGAAAAGACCATTCCTTTATCTTCTAATTGTTCTCTATAAGCATTATTAAATTCATAACGATGACGATGACGCTCTTCAATATTTGTTTCATTATAAATGTCATGTGCCAAAGTATGATCTTTAATAGTACATGGATAAAGACCTAAACGTAATGTGCCACCTAAATCTTCGATATCTTTTTGTTCAGGTAACAAATCAATAATTGGATATGGTGTATTTGGATCAAGTTCTGCTGAATGAGCATCTTTAAGTCCTACAACATTTCTTGCAAATTCGACAGTTGCTAATTGCATTCCTAAGCAAATACCAAAATAAGGTATATTATTTTCCCTTGCATATTTGATAGCTGAAATTTTACCTTCACTTGCTCTAAAACCAAAGCCACCAGGAACTAAAATTCCATCAACATCACTTAAATAACTCTCTACATTTTCGTCTGTCACTTCACTTGAATCAATCCATTTTACTACAACATCTTTTTTCAATGGATAACCTGCATGTTTTAGTGATTCCACCACTGACAAGTATGCATCTTGTAAACTTACATATTTACCAACTAAGCCAATAGTAATCGTTCCATCTAATGAATTAACGGTATCTAATAAATATTGCCATTCATCTAATTGTGTATCGTATTTAGCATCTAAATCTAAGCGTTTAATTACAATATCGTCCATATTTTGAGCACTTAATTGTAATGGGATTTCATATAATGACGATGCATCTCTACATTCAATAACACTTTCTTTATCTATATCACAGAATAAAGCAATTTTATCTTTTAAATCTTGAGTCATTTCATATTCTGTTCGAACAACAATTAAATCAGGTTGAATACCTAAACCACGTAATTCTTTTACACTATGTTGTGTTGGTTTAGTTTTCATTTCTCCAGCTGCTTTAATGTATGGAAGTAATGTACAATGAACATACATAACATTCTCACGGCCAAGGTCACTTCTAATTTGGCGAATAGCTTCAATAAATGGAAGAGATTCAATATCCCCTGTTGTACCGCCTATTTCGGTAATGACCACATCCGCATTTGTACTTTCTCCAGCTAATAATAAGCGTTCTTTAATTTCATTTGTAATGTGTGGAATCACTTGAACTGTTCCACCTAAATAATCTCCACGACGTTCTTTTTTTAGCACATGTGAATATACTTTTCCCGCAGTGACATTCGAATATTTATTTAAATTGATATCTATAAAACGTTCATAATGTCCTAAGTCCAAGTCAGTTTCAGCGCCATCATCTGTAACAAATACCTCTCCATGTTGATAAGGACTCATTGTACCAGGATCAACATTTAAATATGGATCAAATTTTTGAATTGTTACTTTAAGTCCTCTGTCTTTTAACAATCTTCCTAGAGAAGCGGCTGTGATACCTTTACCTAAAGATGAAACTACTCCGCCGGTTACAAAGATAAATTTTGTCATTGTCTGACCTCCTAATTTATTAAGGGTTGCTTCCTTACTCTATCTCTACAAAATTTAAACATTTCCTAAAAATAAAAAAATCGCTCCCTCTCACATATTTGTAAGGGGAGCGTATAACATTTATACACGTGTCCTAATTAAAGGAGCCCGAATAAAATTTTAACATTTTTCATTCAAAAGTCAATTAAAACTAATATTTAGTCATTAAAATCTTCTGCATCTTCAAATGCTTCTTCTTCACCTTCAGCGATGTCGTCATCATCATCTTCTTCAATAACGATATCTGAACCGTCAATATCTTCTTCATTATCATCAGAATCATCTAATGTTTCTTGATCATCCGTTTGAGCTGGAATATCATCGTCATCATCCATTTCATCGTCGCCAAGTAACTTAAGATTTTCATCTTCTTCATCATCGTCATCAAGAATATCAAATTTTTGAATTGTTGGTGCAATTTTTTCTTCAATATCATCTACTGAATACCAATCACGTAATCCCCATTGATTTTCACCAACGTTTAAGAAACGTCCATCTGTATTTAAATCAGTATAAAATTGTACAATACGGTTTTCAATTTCATCATATTCATAATTACCAAGGCTTTTAAATTCATCAATAATATCGTAGAGATTCATTGTTGACCCTTTATCGTGTAATAAAGTATAAGCCATATCGATAAATGATTTTTCATCAACCATTTCTTTAGTATAATCTTGAATTTTCATTATAACTAAACTTCCTTTCAAAGGATTTTATTATCTTTATATTGCTTTTATTAATAGTAACAAAGATAAATTATAAATGACATTTTATGATTTCGCAATTGCTATTCAATTAGTAATTAATATATTTTTTGAAAATAACTAAGTCATCTGATTGATCTGTCTCAACAAAGCCGCTACTAATACATAATGGCTTAAGTTCATTATTTTCTCCAAATAATGTAATACCTATACTTCTTATTTCTTTAAAATGTTTACGTACATATGTAGGAAGTTGTCTTAAAGCACTCCCAGCAATCCCCTCTTTTCTTTGATCTTTATAGACTTCTATTGCAGCGATATTTAGATGAGTATTTAGATGTTCGAGTGCAATAAATCCAACTTTTTGATCATCTTTTAATAAATCAATAATTTGATACATTGCAATATTTGAATTTTTATTCTCAACTAATTTCAATGACGATACATGTTTAGAATCCAAATCTAAATAGTATAAACGTTCTTTACCGATGGGTCCTTCTTCTTTAGTAGCAGTATGCATGAATCCAGCACGTTCATATACATTCCATGCCCCTTCATTTTCAGTATCAACAACTAAATATAAATGATTGAAATCTGGAAATAATAGTTGAACATATTGAGGTAAATACATCATCATAGTTGTACCATAGCCTTGTCCTTGAAATTTTTCATTAATAGACAATGATCGAACATAAACGACATGCTCAGGTGTATCATATCCTTCATGTTGATAATACTGATGAAGTATGAAGAATCCTACTACATCTCCATTTTCATTAATGGCAATATTAGCTACTCGATTTTCATCTTTTAAAGCATCTTCTAATACAGATTTAGGTAATGATGAATAAATTTGTTGTCGTTCGCTTAATTCAAAGTTTAAGACATCATCGCGATATTGTTCTTCAAATTCCTGAATTGTAATATTTTCAAATTGCTTTACTATACTCATAAAATTAACCCCTATATCTCAAAGTTGTTTTAATAATATCATATATAACCTTTAAATCTTATAAAATAATCTATTTACTCTAATATTTACTATTTATTTTATAATATTGTAAAATAATTGCAATTCGTCAAAATTATTATAGTATTAACATGTCATATATTAATTTTAGAGGTGAAAAAAATGAGAGTAGGTATCGATGCCGGCGGTACATTAATTAAAATAGCAATGGAAGATGATACACACCGTACATTGTCAACTGAATTAACAACAGATATAAATAAAGTCATTCAATGGTTAAACCAAAATGAATTCGAAAAAATCAATTTAACAGGTGGTAACGCAGGCGTTATTGCTGAAAACATCAAACAATCATCCCAAATATTTGTTGAATTTGATGCTGCTTCAAAGGGATTAGGTATTTTACTTAAGGAGCAAGGCCATCATATTAATCAATACATATTTGCAAATATAGGTACTGGTACGTCTTTACATTATTATAACGGTCACCATCAAGAACGTGTAGGCGGAATTGGTACGGGTGGCGGAATGATTCGAGGTTTAGGTTATTTATTGACTGAAATATCTGATTATGAAACACTTACAAATCTCGCTCAATCTGGAAATAGAGATATTATCGATTTAAAAGTTAAACATATATATAAAGATTCTGAACCACCTATTCCTGGTGAACTCACTGCTGCAAACTTTGGCAATGTACTAAATAATATGAATGAACGTTTTACTAACTCAGATAAATTAGCATCTGTCGTGGGTGTCGTTGGCGAAGTGATTACAACGATGGCGATTACAGTAGCTCGTGAATATCAAACTAAAAATGTTGTTTATATTGGGTCTTCTTTTAATAATAATCCCTTACTACGAAAAGTTATTGAGGATTATACTATTTTACGAGGATGTCATCCTTTTTATATTGAAAATGGTGCATTTTCAGGTGCAATCGGTGTCCTTCATTTAAGCTAATTCAAACTAAAAACATTAACATAAAAATCCCAATAGATTTCTTAAAAAAGAAACCTATTGGGATTTGATTTAAAATGATAATTCATTAGATACTTTTTGTGGAGAAACAATTGTACCTACGACTCCAGGTTTTAAGTCTACTGCGACAGCTTGATCATTATCTCTTAATTTATCAAGCCATTCACTAAATACACTACCTTCAATTTCGATTAAATCACATTCTTCAAAATCTTTATCACGAACTTTTCGTGCCCGATTTTTAATACTCCATACAGGCATAATATTAGGTTTTTGATTTTCTTTATCACTAATAAGAATAAATCTTTTTTCCCCTTTACGTGTTAAGCCAAAAACATGATTTTCTTTTGAAATATCTTTTGCAAATTCTTTAAGACGAATTTTGTCTAATTCAGACATGAGTTCATTCATCATGTCTACAACTTTGACAATATGTCCCTCTTCTTTACTTGAAGTATTGATTAAAATTTTATCACTTTCATCAAACAATTCATCCATATCATACGTAACGAACGTATCAATATCAATATTTAATAGTCGATCAAATTGAATGTCTGAGTGATTTAAATACTCTTTTGCGATGTCTTCATTCGTCCACATTCCTGTGTAATCACCATCTTCATGATGAATACGAATTAATTTTTTATTTTTACTAGCCAAAATAATGACTTCATTAATTAATATCTCTTTGAAATAGTCATTATGCTTATATTCCATTACAAACCCTCTCTCTTAATATACTAATTAAATGTTAAATTATATTAAAATTAACGTCAAACATCCATATTCTTTTTTATAATTAATTTAACCTATACTCTAACTTAATTAGTATCATCAAGTTCACTAATAAATGCTTGTTCTAATTGTTCAACTTCTTCTTTAGAATCAGCATTCCATATACATCCAAAGCGAGAATTCACTTCATCTTTACCAAACCAATCACCGTCATAATACGAAAGAGGATAAAGCACGCCTTGTTTAACATATTTTAAAATAACATTGAAGAAACGAGTATTATCTCCTCTTGAAAAATAACTATAAAATTTTTGATAGTTAGGATTTAATTCATCTTGTAATAGTAGCATGCTTGTCGAACCATTTTGTCTAAAATTCAAATCTATAGCAAATACATTATCATTTTCATCTAATAATAAATCAAATCCTGCCACACCAATAAAGCCTAAGTTCACTCCATTTTGCATAATTTCACGACCAGCTTGAATCACTTTTTCTGGAACATCATGCACATTTTCATTTCCTGCGTATAGACCATATTTATCAGTAATTTGATGGGCAGTACCTAGATAGGTGATACCTATTTCTTTAGAATATGCAAATTGGACACAATAATTTTTAACTGCTTCTATTTTTTGTTCAATGATTAAATTATCGGTAGCATGGGCCGCTTCAAATATTCGTTGAGTTGCTTTTTCTAAGTCTTCATCGTTATAGCAAATCATTACGCCATAACCACCTGCAGTTGGTAATTCATCTCCTGGCTTAATTACAAAAGGATAATCCCAATCTTTGATACGACCTTTGAAATCTCTAATTGACACAATTTCACGGTCTGGTAAATATTTATGATTTGTCCATTCAGGAATACGTGATTTATTATTTAAAGCTACAAAAACGTCTTTATCAATGGCATACGCTTCGTCATCTACTATGTCATTGTTTTCGATATATTGAAAATATATTTTTTTCCCTTCTTTATTGATAATCTCTTGTAACAAGCGTTCATACGTTTCACGATCTCTAAATGTATAAAGATGCTTTGGTATTTTTTTACCAATAAAATCAAATAGTTGTTGTAACTTATCTGTAATACTCGCTTCGTGTACAACAATCGGCATATCCTTAGCGATAATCATTTCACGACCAGTCAAAAAATTAGACTGATGCTCTTCTGTTGTGAGCCAAGGATTCAATGCATAAGAAGGCCTTGAATTATATACAATATTTTCATTATACAAATCACTTAACGTTAACTTTGGAACACTATATTCATTTTTCATTTATTTACCCCTTTATTTGAGAATGTTGCTCTACAACCTCATCAAATAGTTTTTTATTTTCAATTAATTCTAGTCCCATAAGAGCAATAATTTTTGCGCCACGAATCAAAGCTTGATCACCATGAACACTTGCAGCTGCTTCTCTAAAACGGTGTGTATGACCTACTAAATTTCTTGAGCCAATTTTAACATGTGGATGAATCGTAGGAACTATATGACTAACATTTCCTGTATCTGTCGAACCAAAACCAAAATCATCATAACTAACTTCTTCGCCAACTTCTATGGCGTATTTTTCAAATAATTCGTCTAGTTTAGGTGTTTTTATAAATTCATTTACACCATTTTGAATAGGACCAAATTCATAGTCACAACCCGTTTGGATGGCTGCACCCCTTGCAATTTGATTAACACGTTCTGTTAAAATATCAAGTTCTTTTCTAGTAGTGGCACGTGTATAAAATCTTGCATGCGTATAATCAGGTATAATATTAGCAGCTTTACCTCCATCTAAAATCACACCGTGTACACGATGACTTTTCTTAATCTGTTGACGTAATTGAGCTACACCATTGAAATAAGAAATCATCGCATCTAATGCATTTAAAGCCTCATCCGCATTTTCTGAAGCGTGGGCGCTTTTACCATAAAATTTAATATCAAGCACATCAACGGCTAATGTATTTATCGTTGGATATGTTTCATTTCCAGGATGAATCATAAGTGCAATGTCAATATCATCAATCACACCGGCTTTTACATATGAAGCTTTTGCACTTCCATTTTCTCCACCTTCTTCGGCAGGACATCCTAATACAACTACTTTTCCACCAACATGATCGATGACTTGTTTAAGTGCTATTCCTGCTAATACACTTGCTGTCCCAATGATATTGTGGCCACATGCATGACCTAAACCAGGTAAAGCATCATATTCAGCTAAATATCCTATAGTTGGTCCTTCTTTTTCAGACTGGTAAGTTGCAATAAAACCAGTAGCATGTCCGGCAATATCTGTTTCTATCTCAAAATCATTTGCTCTTAATTGATCAATCAATGTTCTTGATGCAAATATCTCTTCATTGCCTAACTCAGGACGCTCGTGTATACGATGGCTTATTTCGACATAATCGTACTTTTTATTCTCTATATAGTCTAATATCTCTTGTTTACTACTCATCAATTTATACTCCTTTTATACACGAATATTAATATCTATATTTATTTAGACATCAAGTCAATCAAATTCTTGATGTATCTTTAAATTTAATTATTACTTATTTTATCGGATTTACTATAGATTGTCATCACATTCATTTGAATTTACAAAATTTTCTTACAATAAGTATTCAAATCACTTAATTAAGAAAATTGTAAATGATTGGCACTCTTGTTACAATCATATTATTCAAGCAATGTATTTATAGGAGGAAATAAATATGACTAAAATGAACGTTGAAAGTTTTAATCTTGACCATACAAAAGTAGTTGCACCATATATTCGCTTAGCAGGCACAATGGAAGGGATTAATGGAGACGTTATCAAAAAATATGATTTACGTTTTAAACAACCAAATAAAGCGCATATGGATATGCCAGCGCTACATTCATTAGAACATTTAATGGCTGAAAATATTAGAAATCATTCTGATAAAGTTGTAGATTTAAGTCCTATGGGTTGTCAAACTGGTTTTTATGTTTCATTTATTGATCACGATGATTATGAAGATGTATTAAATATTATTGAAAAAACTTTAAATGATGTGTTAGAAGCTACAGAAGTTCCTGCTTGCAATGAAGTTCAATGCGGTTGGGCTGCTAGTCATTCTCTTGAAGGTGCTAAAGCACTCGCAAAAGAATTCTTAGATAAGCGTAATCAATGGGACGACGTTTTTGGTGAAGGCAAATAATTAATAATTAAATAAATAATACCCTACCTAAAGCATTTAGGTAGGGTATTATTTATTTAAGTTTTATTATAATTTTTTTACGATAGCTATTAAAATGAATTGAAGTGGTAATCTTAAGTATAATGCCCACTTAGGAACAGATTTATTTCCTAATGGTAATTGCTTTCTTGCCATGTAAATGTTTCCTGGAAAAACCGCAAGTAAAAATGCATTAATACCTTTTTTCAACCAATCCGCAGGTTTTTTAGCTAATAACATAACTCCAAAGAACATTTCAAATACGCCTGTCACTAAAACTGCTGTTTTTCGTAATGGTAAATACTCCGGTACAATCGATCTAAATTGACGTTCCTTTGTAAAATGTAGTATTCCTGCTGTTCCAAATGCTAAACCTAACAAATATCTCATTATTTTCATAATTATTCAACTCCCATTTCTTTTAAATAACTTTTTCCGTATTTTGGCAATTCAACATTGAAATTATCTGCAATTGTTGCACCAATAGAACTAAATGTTGTATCTCCTGATAATTCATAGTATGCATCTATTTTAGGGCTAAACATAAGCACTGGAATATATTCTCTAGTATGATCTGTTCCCTCTGCAATTGGATCATTACCATGATCAGCAGTAATAATCACTAAATCATCTTCTTGTAAATTATCAATTAATTCTGGTAAGCGTTCGTCAAAATCTTTAATGGCTTGTGCATAACCTTCTTTATCACGACGATGACCATATAAAGCATCAAAATCAACAAGATTTAAGAAACTTAATCCATTGAAGTCTTTTTTGACAACTTCTATTAACTTATCCATTCCATCCATATTATTTTTTGTACGAATGGCTTCAGTTACACCTTCGCCATCATAGATGTCATTGATTTTACCAATAGCAATAACATCATAATCACTATCTTTTAATGTATTCATAACAGTTTTACCAAATGGTTTTAAAGCATAATCATGACGATTAGATGTACGAGTAAAGTTTCCTGGTTCACCAACATATGGACGTGCAATAACACGGCCAATTAAGTACTTAGGATCCTTAGTTAATTCACGAACCTTTTCGCAAATATCATACAATTCTTCAAGTGGGATAATATCTTCATGTGCAGCAATTTGAAGTACTGGGTCTGCACTAGTATAAACAATTAAATCCCCTGTTTTCATTTGATGTTCGCCTAATTCATCAATAATTGCAGTACCTGAAGCAGGTTTATTTGCTACAACTTTTCGACCTGTCATTTCTTCAATCTCTTGAATTAATTCGTCAGGAAATCCATTTGGATAAACTTTAAATGGTTGCATGATATTTAGTCCCATAATTTCCCAATGTCCTGTCATCGTATCTTTTCCAACAGAAGCTTCACTTAATTTAGTATAAAAAGCACCTGGTTGTTCAACTTTATTGACTACTGGCAAATCTTCAATATTACCTAATCCTAATTTTTCTAAATTAGGTAATGATTGGTTAAAACCTTCTAACGTGTGTTTTAATGTGTGTGAACCTTCATCATTAAAAGCTGCAGCATCAGGTGCTTCACCAATACCTACTGAATCCATGACAATTAAATGTACTCTTTTAAATGGTGTCGTCATATTTAACACTCCTACTCTGTAATTATTTTATGAATTAATGTTGGTGTTTTTGCTTGCGCTTTAATTTCGATACTTTCGTCAAGTTTCTTAATTACATCATCAACATTTTCACGATTACTGTGAATCGTTAATAAAGACTCTCCTTCATTGACGTTGTCTCCTACTTTCTTATTCAACACAATGCCAACACTTAAATCTATGTCATCTTCTTTCGTTTGTCTTCCCGCACCTAACATCATTGAAGCAACGCCAATTTCATTAGCAATAAGCTCTGAAACTACACCACTTGATTTTGCTTTATAATCAATTTGATATTCGGCAGTCGGTAATAACTCCGGTGAATCGACAACTGAAGCATCGCCACCTTGATTTTCTAAAAATGTTTTGAATTTATCTAATGCTGAGCCATTTTCAATGGCTTCATTGAGCAATTGACGCGCCTCTTCAAGTGTACTTGCTCTTTCAGCAAGTACGACCATTTGTGAACCAAGCGTTAATACTAATTCAGTTAAATCTTCAGGTCCTTGACCATTTAATGTATCAATCGCTTCTTTTAATTCTAAAGCATTCCCAATCGCACGACCAAGTGGTTGGCTCATATCTGAAATAATAGCCATTGTATTTCTACCAACATTATTTCCTATGCTAACCATAGCATGTGCTAAAGCCTCGGCATCTTCTAATGTTTTCATGAATGCACCATTTCCAGTTTTAACATCTAGGACGATTGCATCAGCACCCGCGGCAATTTTCTTACTCATGATAGATGATGCGATTAGAGGAATAGAGTTAACTGTTCCTGTAACATCTCTTAATGCGTATAGTTTCTTATCTGCAGGTGTTAAATTGCCTGTTTGTCCAATCACTGCAACTTGATCTTCATTAACAAGTTTAATGAAGTCCGCTTCAGAGATTTCAACATGAAACCCATCAATAGATTCTAATTTATCAATCGTACCACCCGTATGTCCTAAACCACGGCCACTCATTTTGGCAACTGGCACTCCCACTGCAGCTACTAATGGTGCCAACACTAATGTCGTCGTATCTCCAACGCCACCAGTTGAGTGTTTATCTACTTTAATACCATTGACTTTTGATAAATCAATAACATCACCTGAATTAACCATTGCCATAGTTAAAGCTGCACGTTCTTCTTCATTCATATCTTGGAAGAAAATCGCCATAGCTAAACTTGAGGCTTGATAATCTGGGATATCTCCTTCCGTGTAGCCTTTGATAAAGAATTCAATTTCCTCTTTAGATAATGATTTTCCATCGCGTTTCTTTTCAATAATATCTATCATTCTCATCATTCTGAACTCCTCTCAAAATAAGCTGTTGTATCTGTATGCTGTTACATCAACTGCATGATTAATAATCAGAATCTGACTCTAAACCTTGAATAATTTGGACACCAGCACTCGCACCTATACGTGTAGCGCCTGCGTCAATCATTTTATTGAAATCTTCTAAATTACGTACGCCACCTGAAGCTTTAACCTCTAATTCGTCTCCCACAGTGTCTTTCATTAATTTCACATCTTCTGGTGTAGCGCCTCCCCCAGCAAAGCCAGTTGATGTTTTAACGAAATCTGCACCAGCAGCTTTTGCTAGTTCACTTGCTTTCACTTTTTCATCGTCTGTTAAAAGAACAGTTTCAATAATAACTTTCACTATTTTTCCATTAGCTGCGCCAACTACGCCTTCGATATCTTTTTGAACGTCTTCATATCTTCCATCTTTAAGTGCGCCTATATTGATAACCATATCAATTTCTGACGCGCCATTTTTAATCGCATCTTCTGTTTCAAAAATCTTTGTAGCGGTTGTTGTAGCTCCAAGTGGGAACCCAATCACTGTACATACAAGCACATCAGAATTCACAAGCTGTTCAGAAGCATACTTAACGTGGGTTGGATTAACGCAAATCGATTTAAAATGATACGCCTTAGCTTCAGAAATAATTTTATCAATCTGTTGACGTGTTGATTCCGGTTTTAAAAGTGTATGATCAATATATTTTGAATATTCCATAAAAATTTCCTCCAATGTATTGCTCGAAAGCCAACTGTATTAACATAATTTATATGTTTCTCTCATTTATATAGTACAAAAATTCGCAAAAATTTTAAACAAATGTTATCTTTATTTTGAATAAAAATGTTAAGGAGAAGATATTCATGACAAACGGTACACCTCATATTCAACCTAATGGAACTAAAATTGCTAAAACAGTATTAATGCCTGGGGATCCATTACGTGCAAAATATATTGCTGATAACTTTTTAGAAAATGTTGAGCAATTTAATGAAGTACGTAATATGTTTGGATACACTGGCACATATAAAGGTAAAGAAATCTCAGTAATGGGTTCAGGTATGGGTATTCCAAGTATTGGAATTTATTCGTATGAGCTTTATAATTTCTTTGATGTTGATACAATTATTCGAATTGGTTCATGTGGTGCATTACAAGAGAATGTGAATTTATATGATGTCATTATTGCTCAAGCTGCTTCAACTAATTCAAATTATGTAGATCAATTTAATATTCCTGGTCACTTTGCTCCAATTGCAGATTTTGAGTTAATTACTAAAGCTAAACAAGTTGCTGATGATATCGGAGCAGTTACACATGTTGGAAATATTTTATCATCAGATACGTTTTATAATGCCGATAAACATTTTAACGATAGTTGGAAGAACATGGGTATCTTAGGTATTGAAATGGAATCAGCTGGCTTATATTTAAATGCAATTCATGCTGGTAAAAAAGCATTAGGTATTTTTACTGTAAGTGATCATATCTTAAGAGATGAAGCTACATCAGCTGAAGAACGTCAAACATCATTTACTCAAATGATGGAAATTGCTTTAGAAATCGCTGAATAATCACTTATCAATGTTAATATTAAAAGTTAAAAGAGCCATTGTAGACGTTTTATCGTCCACAATGGCTCTTTTTAAAATAGAATATTTAAACTAAATAAGATTTAAACATCCAATTATGTTTATCTACTGATGTTTGCATGCCAATAAACATATCTTCTGAAACATCGTCTCCTGCTTCTCCTGCAACTTCAATTGCTTTTCCAAGTTGTTTAGAAATTTGAGTTAAATCTTCAGAGAAAGCTTTAACCATTTCTTCAGCAGTGTAATGTGTTTCTGCTTCTTTTACAATTGAAAGTTCTAAACTTTCTTTTAATGTTGCTACTGGGTTACCTCCAATTGCTAAAATACGTTCTGCTAAATCGTCTACATATTGACTAGCTTCATTGTATAATTCTTCAAATTTTTCATGTAATGAGAAGAAATTAGGACCTTTAACATACCAATGGAAGTTGTGTAATTTTGTATATGCTACTGTCCAGTTTGCTACTTGTTGATTTAATTCTTTTACTACATCTTGTTGAGTCATCGAATCTCTCCTTTTTTGTACTTTTATACAGTCAAGTCTCTCTTTTACAATCATAATTATATTATAATAATTATAATCTGTAAAGTCATTTTACACACGCAATTAAAAAACATTAATACTTATGAATAAATATATAGAATCATTATCAAAAGCTTTATAATATATAATCAAAATATATAGATATTATCAATTAAAAAATAGTTTTCTCATTTATTGTCTATCATCATCAATAAAGAATGATTTTTCATATGCGTTTGGTTTATGCCAATGTGTTTTCCACATTTTATCTCTATTATTAGCAAACAGTCGATAACCTAAATTTCTTATTGGTAATGGCATTACTCTAAGTAGTATACCTAACCATTTTTTACTACTTAATGTTGTGATTAATTTTGCTACTGCAGTAGTCTCGTAATATAAACGATCTCCTTCTTGTAGTATCACACTATTTTTATTTTTAGCTTCGGGATGTTGTTTAAATAAATGTTGTCCCGCTTCTCCTTTTAAAGTCGCAAACTCATAATTTTTAGGTAAACCATGTTGTATTAGCCAAATACAATAATTATAACAATACACACAATTTCCATCGTAATAAACGATTGGCATGTTCCGTCACCTTCCTTTTTAACCTATTTAATATATTCCTTTTACAAGGACTCATTAAACACAGAAAAAGTGGATATAGAATTTATTTCAAATTCTATATCCACTTTAACTAATTATAGATTATGCTGTTTTTATCTAACTTGTTTGACATTATGCATCATGGTTCACTTTTACAATACGTGTATATTTTAAAAATTGTTGTGAATATTTATTTTTGATATCTTCTAACTTTTCGTATGTTACGCCAATAATATGCCAATTAGGATTAAAATGATAAAAAGAATTTTTTTCACGAGACCAAGTAATCATGTTACCGTCTTTATTATATCTAGGTAATGTAACTTCGTACCCTTCTAAAACATTAATATAAGTTTGAAATATATCTGGATCAAGTCTATTAAAGTTATCAATCACTAAGTAACTTTTGTCATTTTTAGACATAAGTTGTGTAATAAAACCTTCTCTATAATATAAGGCACCTGTCTCATTAGGTAGATATTTGCCATATAACATATCTTCACTAAAGTCAGGGTGACCACTAGTAATAACTGGATTAGCATTCGTTTTTTGTAAAAGATTATTGGCTGCTTTCAAACCTTCTTCACGTTTATCTACAACGAGTAAAATAAAAGGTTTAATGGTCTCATCATGATCCGTATTGAATCCTGGTTTTTTAATAGTCTCAAATGGTGTTCTAATCCCATCATTTTCACTCATGTCTATAATAGCATCGTATTGTGCTTGACTCATACTTGCTATTGCTTGCTTAGCATTTTCTTGTAAAAAGTATAAGTTCTTTAATTTAGGATGTTTATTTAGTGCTCCTAATGTAACAGGAGTGATATTCTTTTCATAATAAATCTCAATTGCAGTACTATTAGTACGACCAGGAATTGGAGGTTTTTCATGAATATGACGAGATACTTCACCAATTCCTACGACCGATTGATTACTATTCTTATCATAAAATATTAAATTATCCCCTACTTCTAATTGGTTATAAAAATGATAACCATTCCGTTTAATTCCATTATAAGTATGTGTAAAAATCGTATAATGGGTATCAGGTTCAAATTTTTCAGTTTCAGATAAAAAGAAATATCGAGGTAATTGAATGTTACCTTTTCCTAACTCAACGATTAATTGAAACTCCTCTTTTGTGAGTTGATTTATTAACGTTTCTCGCATATTATTCATTCGATAATCTAGCACTTCACTACGTTTTAAATAGTCAGTAGTTAAAGGCTTTAACTCTTCATTAAATTTAAATTCAACTCTAATTTTATTTTGTGCTCCTGTTTGAACACTAATAATTTCCCCAATTCCTAATAATCCAGTATCTGTTTGTACTTGATAAAAAATCACTTGATCGCCAATTTTAGCTTTTTTGAACGCTCGAAAACCCTGAGTAGGATTGAACTGTGCTCCAGACTCAAATAAAGTTGTTTGTCCAACTAATGGTTCATTATGGTTCCATCTTGTATATCCACAATTTAACCAAAAGTAATTTACTTCTTCTGCCATCTAGAATCTCCTTCTTACTTATTTTAAATTTAGCATCTTTATTCATGTATATATTAATATTAATTTTAGCACCTATTAGTCATTTTTAGATCGCTTAAATTTAAATATATGAATCGTCTATAAGATTTCGTTTTTTTTATTTTATCATATTTTTTTAATAGAGTTGACGTATTATTAAATCACTTTTTAAATTCAAAAAAGTGAAATAGAATCATATGAATCCTCACAAAATTCCATTTCACTATTAAAATATACTATCTCATTATTTAAACATTATTAGATTTCCGATTAACAGGAAGCGGAAGATAAAAAACTTCTAGATTCAGCTATCACACAAGAAAATCATGCTAGATATAGAAATTATTCCAACACGTCTGCTTATAAATTAAATTGATTAACTAAATATAACTTATAATTAGAGTGAACTCTCCTTCAAATACGCTATCTAAATCTTCAGAAGTTAAAATAAAATTAGATCCCTTTTCTAGCTTAAAGATTTCACCATCTGTAATCACTTGTCCACGACCTTCTAATACAGAAATAAGACAAAATTCACGAGGCTTCATATAATTAAGCGTTCCACTTATTTCCCATTTAACCATTGTAAAAAAGTCATTAGATACAATTTGGCTACGTTTATGATTTTCTACAATTGTAGTTTCAGGTACTATAGTAGGTGCATTTGCAGTAAATTGAATCACGTCTAATGCTTTGCTAACTTCTAATGATGATCCATCAGTTCGATTACGTTCATAATCATATACTCTATATGAAATATCAGATGATTGCATTGTTTCATATACTAAAACGCCAGAACCTATAGAATGAAGCATTCCAGCTGGTATAAAATAAAACTCACCTGGTTTAACTTTGATTCTTTCTACTGCATCCAACACCGCGTCTTCTTTTATCTTATTCTCAAATGTTTCTTTTGAATCAGCAGAAGTACCGAGTATAATTTCAGCGTCTTCTTCTGCATCAATAATATACCAACATTCAGACTTACCATATTGACCATTTTCAAATTCATATGCATACGAGTCGTCAGGATGAACGTGAATAGATAGAGGATGTCTTGCATCCACTATTTTACATAATAAAGGGAAATCTTTACTTGGAAAGTCTCCAAATAATTCTCTATGCTCATTCCATACTTGATCTAATGTTTGACCAGCATACTGACCATTTTCAATCATATTTTTTCCATTCGGATGTGCAGAAATACCCCAGCATTCTCCAGTTTGTTCACTTGGTATGTCGTAATTAAATTGATTTAACTTATTACCGCCCCATATTTTTTCAAAGAAAATAGGCTTTAAAAATAATGGCATGATTGCACCTCCTAAAACACGGTTATTGCTTCTCTCTTTATTTTAAAGTGAAATATCGTATTTAAATGATTATGTATAATTAGAACAATTGATGACCCACTTTATCTTTAAATTACTATCTATTTAAGCTTTTAATATATCAGATAACTAATTCTATATGAAAGCTGTTTCGCTTCTATCGTTAAACAAAAATTTTCACTCATATGTTTATTATATCAATTTCATTATTAATTTAATAGAAATTATATATATTAATAAAAAAGAATAGAACAGCAAGTTTTAAAACTCACTGTCCTACTCTAACACAGAACTTTTCATTTGTAATTAATTATCTAACTTAACTACTCAAAACGAGATAATGCTTCTTGAATAGATTGATGCCCTGAAAGAATTTGAAATTCTTTATTTTCAAATTTATTTTCAGAAGTCGCTACGTGTTTTAATACAGAAGCCACATCTTCGCGTGGAATTGTACTTCCTTCATCAAAATACAAGTCAGCTTTAATTTCACCAGTACCTGATTTATCTTCTAAACCACCTGGATGAACGATTGTATAAGTTAGTCCAGAATTTCTTAAATGATTATCTGCATAGTGTTTTGCAATTGTATAAGGTTTTAAATCTCCACTTGCATCAAATGCTTCACGACGTGAATCGTAAGTAGAAACCATTACATAATGTTTAACATTTGCTTTTTTACTTGCTTCAATCGTTTTCACTGCACCATCTAAATCAACAATGATAGTTTTATCAGCACCTGTGCTACCACCTGAACCAACTGAGAAAATAACTTTATCAAAGCCTTTGAATTTCTCAGTTAAATCATCAATACTATCTTTTTCTACATCTATTAAAATGGCATTAACACCTTGATCTTTTAACGCACTTTCTTGTTCTTCTTTACGAACACCGGCTGTAAAATCAACTTGATCTTCTTTTAATTGGTTAACCAATTTAGAACCTACGCCACCATTAGCACCAATAACTAATATACTCATAAACTTATTTCCTCCTTCAATTCATTTCATAGTTTATTAATACCACTTAATATCATTTTTAAACTTGTTTACTATACATCATTGACACTTAGACAAGAACACTATATATTAATATATGAATATATATTCATATATTAAAGAGGAGGTCTCATGTGATGTCCAATACAAATAAAGATAGAGATATATTTATAGATGAATACATGCTTAACCGTTTAACTGAGACATTTAAAGCGTTAAGCGATTATAACCGTTTACGTATTTTAGAATTGTTATATAAAGGTGAAGCTAGTGTTGGGCATATTACGCATACATTAAAATTAACTCAATCAAATGTATCACATCAATTAAAGAGTTTAAAACAAGCAGGCCTCGTTAAATCGTCACGTCATGGACAATCCATGATTTATTCTATAGACGATCAACATGTTTCTACTTTATTAAAACAAGCCATTCAACATGCTCATCATCAAAGAGGTGAATAATAAATGTCTAATCACACACACCATCATA
>NZ_KV826313.1:0-105125 GCF_001835895.1 Staphylococcus sp. HMSC034C12
TCACTTATCTAGATACTTTATGTCCCGGACTCTTATATTAAAATTTTAGCTAATAGAAATAATTTACTTGTAAAATGATAAGAGGATATGTCATTATCTTTGTAAGGGCTTTCATAAATGGATATAGAGAGACTTTAATGTTTTAAAATAGAATTGCGAAAGCCAGTAAATATAGTGATTAGTTTTAATATAACAATAAGCAAAGGGGAGATATTATGACTAAATCTGAAAAAATTATTGAACTAACAAACCATTACGGTGCTCATAACTATGTGCCGCTACCAATTGTTGTTTCAAAAGCAGAGGGGATTTGGGTTACTGATCCAGAAGGTAATAAATATATAGATATGTTATCAGCATATTCAGCAGTTAACCAAGGTCATCGTCATCCAAAAATTCTTCAAGCATTAAAACATCAAGCAGATAAAGTGACACTTGTCTCTCGTGCTTTTCATAGTGATAACTTAGGGGAATGGTACGAAAAAATTTGTAAATTAGCTGGTAAAGATAAAGCACTACCAATGAATACAGGTGCTGAAGCAGTTGAAACAGCCTTAAAAGCTGCACGTCGTTGGGCCTATGACGTTAAAGGTATTGAACCAAATCAAGCTGAGATTATTGCATTTAATGGGAACTTCCATGGTCGTACAATGGCCCCTGTGTCTTTATCATCTGAAGCTGAATATCAACGTGGATATGGTCCTTTATTAGATGGTTTTCGTAAAGTTGACTTTGGCAATGAAACACAATTAAAAGAAGCAATTAATAAAAACACAGCAGCTGTTTTAGTTGAACCTATTCAAGGCGAAGCAGGCATTAATATTCCTCCAGAAGGTTATTTGAAAACCATTAGAGATTTATGTAATGAACATAATATTTTGTTTATCGCCGATGAAATTCAAGCTGGATTAGGACGATCTGGAAAATTATTTGCATGTGATTGGGATAATGTTAAACCGGATGTATATATTTTGGGTAAAGCGCTTGGTGGAGGCGTCTTACCAATTTCAGTTGTATTAGCAGATAACGAGGTGCTTGATGTATTTACACCTGGTTCTCATGGTTCTACTTTTGGTGGCAATCCGCTTGCTTGTGCAGTGTCAATTGCGGCTTTAGATGTCATTATCGATGAAAATTTACCAGAACATTCAAATGAACTAGGTGAATATTTTAAATCAGAATTACAAAAGATTAATCACCCTGCAATTAAAGAAGTTCGTGGACGCGGGTTATTCATTGGTGTGGAATTACACGACAGTGCAAGACCATTTTGTGAAGCATTGAAAGAAAAAGGTTTATTATGTAAAGAAACCCATGATACAGTAATTCGTTTTGCACCACCTTTGGTTATTACTAAAGAAGAATTAGATGAAGCATTAAATCGAATTAGAAGTGTATTTAAGTAAATAGATATGACGTAATATGGCATGATTTAATTTCTTTAAAAAGTATAGGCGTGTTACAATACTTATGAAAGCGAAAACATTTGTGAAAAAAAAGAGGCGAAAGTGATTATGACTGAGAATAATAATTTAGTGACTTCTACACAAAGCATCATTAAAGAAGCATTGCATAAATTGGGATTTGATGATGGTATGTATGATTTAATTAAAGAACCATTAAGATTCTTGCAAGTACGTATTCCAGTACGTATGGACGATGGTACAGTTAAAACATTTACTGGGTATCGTGCACAACATAATGACGCTGTAGGTCCTACTAAAGGTGGCGTTCGTTTCCATCCTGATGTAGATGAAGAAGAAGTCAAAGCTTTATCGATGTGGATGACTTTAAAATGTGGCATTGTCAACTTACCTTATGGTGGAGGTAAAGGTGGTATTGTATGTGATCCACGTCAAATGAGTATTCATGAAGTAGAACGTTTATCACGAGGATATGTACGTGCAATTTCTCAATTTGTAGGACCAACTAAAGATATTCCTGCTCCAGATGTGTTTACAAATTCTCAAATTATGGCTTGGATGATGGATGAATATAGTGCTTTAGATAAGTTTAATTCTCCAGGTTTTATTACTGGTAAGCCAATTGTCTTAGGTGGCTCACAAGGACGTGATCGTTCTACTGCTCTTGGCGTAGTGATTGCTATTGAACAAGCTGCTAAGCGTAGAGGAAAAGAAATTAAAGGGTCACGTATTGTGATTCAAGGCTTTGGGAACGCTGGAAGTTTCTTAGCTAAATTTTTAAATGATATGGGTGCTAAAGTAGTTGGTATTTCAGACGCGTATGGTGCATTACATGATCCTAATGGCTTAGATATCGATTACTTACTAGATCGTCGTGATAGCTTTGGTACTGTAACTAACTTATTTGAAGATACAATTTCAAATAAAGAATTATTCGAACTTGATTGTGATATTTTAGTACCGGCTGCAATTTCAAATCAAATCACAGAAGATAATGCACACGATATTAAAGCTGACATTGTTGTAGAAGCGGCAAATGGACCAACCACTCCAGAAGCTACACGTATTTTAACTGAACGTGATATTTTACTTGTACCCGATGTATTAGCAAGTGCAGGTGGCGTGACAGTATCTTATTTTGAATGGGTACAAAACAACCAAGGTTATTACTGGTCAGAAGATGAAGTCAATGAAAAATTACGGGAAAAATTAATCGAGGCTTTTGACACTATTTATGAATTAGCTCAGAATAGAAAAATTGATATGAGATTGGCAGCTTATATTGTAGGAATTAAACGTACCGCTGAAGCAGCACGCTATCGTGGATGGGCGTAAATATAACTATTAAAAATGAAACTCCCAATGATGAGAAATATATACTCGTCATTGGGAGGTTTTTTTATAGAGTGATTTAATTAATAAAATTACTCGTTTGGGATAGTAGCTTTATATTTATCAGCAAAATTTGTAAATAGACCGTCAATACCATATTGATTTAAACGTTGCATATCTGTAGTTTTATCTACTGTATAAGGATGAATTAGGAAACCTAAATCTTTTAAATGCTTAGTGTTTTCAGCGTTTAAACTAGTATAATCTGGGCCGACACCTATGGCATATGAGAGAATATGTTGTAAATCTGCTTCACTTTGTTGTTGCAATTCATTTTTATCAAGTAATCGAATCAATGGTACTCGTGAATCTAATTGATGCATTTTTTGTAAACTTTCTTCTGAGAAAGACTGAATTAATATATGTCCATGATTTAAAGAGTTACCAGTTAACATGTGATGTTTTTTTAATGTTTCAAGTAGTTGTTCTTCCATACCTGGATATACATTAGGATTTTTAGTTTCAATATAATAATTAGCCTTTGTACCGTATCGAGATAAAATTTCATCTAGAGTAGGGACTTTAGCATTTTTATATTCTGGTTTCGCATATTCAGGGTGAGCATTGTTAAACCATGACCCAGCATCTAGTTGTTTAAGTTGTGCGAGTGTATAGTCTTCGACACGACCTGTACCGTTTGTTGTACGATCAACGGTTTCGTCATGCATTGCTACAAGTTGTCCATCTTTCGTACGTTGTAAGTCTAATTCAATATACGACGCCCCTAACTCATTATGACTTTTATCATATGCATGAAACGTATGTTCCGGCGCATAGCCACTTGCACCTCTATGAGCGATAGTCGTAAAACGTTCGCCAGTTAAGTTGGTCATCCAATTCGAATGATCTTGATTACGATGTTTACTAATCGCTACTGACGTATATTTATTTTGTGATTGATTAAACTGTTGATGTTCTGCAGCGGAATTAGAAGTAGTGCTATAGTTGTTATGATTATTATTTGCTTCTACTGGATTATGTAATGTTACTAAACCGATAGTGGCTATTGCTAAACTAGATATCATTGCTTTTTTAGAAACCTTCAAAAAATTCATCCTCTCAGTTCAATTTAAAAATACATTAAAACTTTAGCAAAGAGAAGAAATTTTTAGAATAATTTTTTCAAAATTTTAGCAGAACTATTAATTTATTAACAATAAATATAGAGAAAGTTAAAATAATTAAATTAAATTTAACTAAAAAATGAGTCTTGCCAAATCACTTTGTATTTATATGCAATTTTACATTGAAATACTTAAAAAAATAAGGCACTTTCGTATAATTTAATAAACATCACTAAACTAAATTAACGAAGTGCCTTATGCATAAAGATTCTAACATGACTTAACTTACTCTATGAAAAGAAAGTTCAGTACTTATTCTTACAAGTGATGTAATCTTCACAAAATCAAAAACCTTCTTATAAAATGATTAAGCGATTTAAAGTCAATCTTTAAGTAGATGCTTTATTAGAATCTTTATTTATTCAATTTCATAGTCATTTAATAATAGTATTTATTATTGTTTTAAAATATTTTCTGCAACGTTTAATTGATGACGCACAGCATCTTGGCCTGTAGAACCATAACTTTTTCTTCTATTTAAACAATTTTCTGGTTTTAAGTAATCATATACATCTTCTTCGATTTTATCATTTAATTCTTGATAACGTTCAAATGGTACATCTAATAAATAGATGCCTTGTTGAATACATTCAAAGACAATTTTTCCTACAATTTCATGTGCTGTTCTAAACGGTACATTCTTATCTACTAAATAATCTGCAAGTTCTGTTGCATTAGAGAAATCTTGATGCACTGTTTCATTTAAACGATTTGTATTAACTGTTAACGTATTAAGCATGCCTTCAAAAATACGTAATGAACCTTTAATCGTACGAACTGAATCAAATAAACCTTCTTTATCCTCTTGTAAGTCTTTATTATATGCAAGAGGCAAGCCTTTCAATGTGACAAGCATACTCATTAAATGTCCTGTCGTGCGTCCCACTTTACCACGAATGAGTTCAGCCATATCTGGATTTTTCTTTTGAGGCATAATAGATGAACCAGTAGAAAATGCATCGGATAGTGTAATAAATTTCGCTTCATCCGTAGACCAAAAAATAATTTCTTCCGCAAAACGTGATAGGTGAGTCATTGTTAATGATATATTATGCAATGTTTCAATAATGTAATCACGATCACTCACTGCATCAAGACTATTTTCATAAATATATTCAAAACCAAGTAGTTCTTGAGTTTTATGTCTATCGATAGGATGTGTAGTGCCACTCAATGCTGCAGCGCCAAGTGGAGATATATCAATACGTTTTAAACTATCTGCAAAACGTGTATAGTCTCTTTCTAACATCCAAAAATATGTCATGATGTGATGTGCGAAAGAAATAGGTTGAGCACGTTGTAAGTGCGTATAACCTGGCATGATCGTGTCTACATGAGATTTTGCTAAAGTTAAAATAGACTCTTGGAATGAACGAATGAGTGCTTGAATCTCAATGACTTGTTTTTTTACATAGAGATGTAAGTCTGTTGCTACTTGATCATTTCTACTACGACCTGTGTGTAATTTGCCACCTGGATCTCCAATGCGTTGTATCAGTTCATGTTCGATATTTAAATGTATATCTTCTAAAGCATGTTTAAATTCAATATTATGGTTATGAAAATCTGCTTGTATATCTTTCAAACCTTTTACAATGGCATTTTTTTCTTCTTCAGAAATAATGTTTTGGTGTGCAAGCATTGTTGCATGTGCAATACTACCTTGAATATCCTCATCTAAAAGCGTTTGGTCAAAGTCAATAGAAGCATTAAACTCATCTACCCACTCTTCAGGTTGTTGTTGAAAACGACCTCCCCATGCTTTATTACTCATTACTATAACCTCCATGTAAATAAGCATTTACTTGTGTTGGTAGTCCATAAATATCGATAAAGCCGACTGCAGCTGATTGATCAAAAGCATCTTCTTTAGTATAAGTTGCTAACTTTTCATCATAAAGTGTATAAGGCGATTTTCTACCATTAACAATAGCATTACCTTTAAATAATTTAACTCTGACATCTCCTTCAACATATTGTTGAGTGCTATCAATGAATTGCTTTAGACTGTCTGTTAAAGGTGAGAACCATAAACCATTATATGTTTGTTCAGCAAATTGTTTTTCAATGACCGGTTTAAAATGCGCTACATCTTTAGTTAATGTTAATGTTTCTAAAGATTTATGAGCTTTTAATATCACTTCAGCACCTGGCGTTTCATATACTTCACGTGATTTTATACCAACTAAACGATTCTCTACGTGATCGATACGTCCGATACCATGTTTACCAGCTAAATCATTTAATGTTAGAATTAGCTGATCTAAATCATAGTCTTTATGGTTAAGTTGAACAGGAACACCATTTTTAAATGATAAGATAATTTCATCTGGTGTATCTGGTGTATCCTCTAATTCAGCAGTTAAATCATATGCATCTTTCGGTGGAGCAGCATATGGATCTTCTAAAATACCACATTCATTTGCACGACCCCATAAATTTTGATCGATTGAATAAGGTGAATCATGATTAATACTTACAGGAATACCATGTTTGATTGCATAGTCGATTTCTTCTTCACGACTCCAGCCCCACTCTCTAACAGGAGCAAATGTTTTCAAATTAGGGTTAAGTGCTTTAATTGCTACTTCAAAACGTACTTGATCATTACCTTTACCAGTACAACCATGTGCAATACCGATTGACTTTGTTTGTTCAGCAATTTCTACTAATTTCTTCGCTATTAACGGTCTTGAAAGCGCAGATACTAAAGGATAACTATTTTCATACATTAAATTTCCTTTTATTGCATAACTTACATAATCTTCACTAAATTCTTTAGTTGCATCAATAATATGACATTCGATGGCGCCCATGTCTAATGCTTTAGAATAAACAACATCTAAATCTTTACCTTCGCCAACATCTAAACATACTGCCACTACGTCATATCCTTTATCTATAAGCCATTTAACGGCTACACTAGTATCTAATCCACCTGAATAAGCTAAAACAATTTTATCTTTCATATTGTCACCTCAAAATTTTCTGAAAATTGATATAATTCTATACTAACAGATTTATTATGAAAATAAAACCATTTTTTTACATATTTATACAAAATAAAGATAATTTGAATATCATTAATCATCTATTGTTATTTCTATATTTATTGAATATTACTACAACTAAGGAGTTTATTGCTGTTTCGATTGTGTATTCATTACAAGGTAAGGTAATTTAATTATTCTAAAAAAAACAGACTATTTTTTGAATAATTGAACTTGTTCATTGAATAGATAACTTAAAGTTAGTAAAATGAAACTAATTCATAAACATTGGAGGATTTATAAATGACTCATATTCAATTAGATTATGGAAAAACGTTAGAATTTTTTGGTCAACATGAACTTGATCAACAAAAAGATATTGTAAAAACAATTCATAAAACGATTCATGAAGGTACAGGTGCTGGAAGCGACTTTTTAGGTTGGGTAAATTTACCTGAAGATTATGATAAAGAAGAGTTTTCTAGAATTCAAAAAGCAGCAAAACATATTCAATCGAATTCAGATGTATTGGTAGTTATCGGAATTGGCGGTTCATATTTAGGTGCACGTGCTGCAATTGAAATGCTTACTTCATCTTTCCGTAACAGTACAGAATATCCTGAGATTGTATTTGTAGGAAATCACTTATCTTCAAGTTATACACAAGAATTAGTGAATTACTTGTCTGATAAAGACTTTTCAGTAAATGTTATTTCTAAATCAGGAACAACGACTGAGCCTGCTGTAGCATTTAGATTGTTTAAACAATTAGTTGAAGAAAAATATGGTAAAGACGAAGCAAAAAAACGTATTTTTGCTACAACTGATAAAGCAAAAGGTGCATTGAAACAATTAGCAGATAATGAAAGTTATGAAACATTTGTTGTACCTGATGATGTAGGTGGTCGTTATTCAGTATTAACTGCAGTAGGATTATTACCAATTGCAACTGCAGGTATTGATATTGAAGCAATTATGAATGGGGCAAATAAAGCTCGTAAAGAACTATCATCTGAAAATTTAGAAGAGAATATTGCATATCAATATGCAACAATTCGAAATGTTCTTTATAGTAAAGGTTATACAACTGAAATGTTAATTAACTACGAACCATCTATGCAGTACTTTAATGAATGGTGGAAACAGTTATACGGTGAATCTGAAGGTAAAGACTTTAAAGGTATTTATCCTTCAAGCGCAAACTATACTACTGATTTACATTCATTAGGTCAGTACGTTCAAGAAGGACGCCGTTTCTTATTTGAAACTGTTGTAAAAGTAAATCAACCTAAACATGATATTACAATTGAAAAAGATGATGACGATTTAGATGGCTTAAATTATTTAGCTGGAAAAACAATCGATGAAGTTAATACAAAAGCATTTGAAGGTACGTTATTAGCTCATACTGATGGTGGCGTTCCTAATATCGTTGTGAATATCCCACGTTTAGATGAAGAAACATTCGGTTATGTTGTTTACTTCTTTGAATTAGCTTGTGCGATGAGTGGCTATCAATTAGGTGTTAATCCATTTAACCAACCTGGTGTAGAAGCTTATAAACAAAATATGTTTGCTTTACTTGGTAAACCAGGTTATGAAGATAAGAAAAAAGAATTAGAAGAACGTTTATAATATCAACATAAATTTAAATAAAATGATAGTTTAAAGCCTAGGACATGATGAGCTGTCTTAGGCGTTTTTTATATATTGGCAGTCAATGACTCAATTGAATATATACTTATATCAATCTTTTTCAACATACTAGACTTTCATAAAAAGAAGTTTTTGTTTAACGTAATATGGGGTCAAGAGAAGGAAACTGAATTCGTTTTGAATTCAGTCTCACTCTCTTTTAAATGATTAATATGACTAATGTTAAATCTGTTATCTAGTACTTGTGACTGATTTCTTATTGAATTAATAGTTTTTTTAAGAAAAGAGTGTAAAATAATTTTATACTCAATAGAGAATGATGAAATTTCAAGAAAGGATTTGATGATATAGTGTTTCATCAAATTGAACATTGGTTTAATGTGTTACAACAATTAGGATACTTTGCAGGTTTTATTATTCTCTATTTAAGAGCTATGATTCCTGTTTTTCCTTTAACTCTATATGTCATCTTAAATGTTCATGCTTATGGTTTTATTACAGGAACCATTATTAGTTGGTTAGGGATCGTTGCTGGGACATTTACTGTATTTTATTTTTTCAGGAAATTCGTTGATGCATCTTTTATGCAAAGAGTTAAAGCAAAAAAAGGTGTGAAAAAACTTACACATTTTATAGATAAACAAGGACTTGTTCCTATTTTTATATTAATGTGTTTTCCATTTACACCTAATACAGTAGTAAACTTTGTAGCTAGTTTTTCTCATATTAAAATGAAGAATTATTTTATTATTTTATTATTTTCAAAGTTTATTTCCATCTCATTTTTAGCAGTGATGGGTAGAGAAGTGACTACATTTTTAACCCATCCTATAAGAGCAATTATTTTAATTATTGTTACTATAGTCATATGGTTTATTGGAAAAAGAGTTGAAAAACATTTTATGGGAACACATGAGGAGTGACATTTTGCGTCGAATTATAAGTACGAGTATCTCCATTATTTTAGCAATTATTTTTGTGATATTTATCCAAAATTTTTTACTAAGAAGTGCAATTGTTCATACTAATGAGATGGCCCCCACTCTAAATAAAAATGATTATATAATGATTAATAAATTGAAAGTGACATTCAATTTATTAAATGAAGGCGATATTATTATGTATCGTCATCATGATCAAATCCATTTTAGCCGTATTATTGGGAAAGCAGGCGAATCGGTAGAAATAAGGCATGGTAAATTATATAAAGATGATAGACAAGTGAATAAATATTATGCTAAAAATAGAGATATTAATGATTTCGCATTACGAGATTTAGAAAATACTGATGGGGATATTATTCCACCTGACTCATTTTTAGTGTTGAATGATAATAGTAATACATTAACTGATTCGAGAAAATATGGATTAATTAAAAAAAGTGATGTTATAGGAAATGTATGTCTAAGGTATTATCCTTTTAGATCATTCAACTATGAGTTTAATAAATAGATGAGGTGTTATATTTGAAAAAAGAAATAACAGAATGGATTGTTGCGATAGCTGTAGGCTTATTGCTCGTATGGCTTGTAGTCACTTTTGTTGCCAAATCCTATACAATAAAAGGCGACTCTATGGATCCAACATTAAAAGATGGACAACATGTAATGGTTAACATTTTAGGTTATAAGGTAGGAAACATAAAAAAAGGAAATGTTATTGTTTTCCATGCTAATAAATCTGATGACTATGTTAAAAGAGTGATAGGCGTACCAGGAGATAGTGTGACATATAAAAAAGATCAGCTATATGTTAATGGAAAAAAAGTAAATGAGCCTTACTTAGACTATAATGAAAAACATAAACAAGGAGAGTACATTACAGGATCTTTTGAAACTAAGGATCTTCTTAATGCTCATCCTAAGTCTAACGTTATTCCTAAAAATAAATACTTAGTATTAGGAGATAATCGTGAAGTTAGTAAAGATAGTAGAGCGTTTGGATTAATAGATAAACAACAAATCGTCGGTAAAGTATCATTTAGATTTTGGCCACTAAATGATTTTAAATTTAATTTTAATCCAGATAAGTAGGATATCAATTTAAAAATGAAAGTAGAATGTCAATTCAGGTGAATTCACATTCTACTTTTATTTTATCTACTTTACTTTTTAAGAACGTATGTTCCGTGGTAAAATGAGTTTAAAGGAGTGTGTAGATAATGGAATTAAATACATATCTTGGAAGAGCTGGTACCGGTAAATCGTACCATATGATTAAAAATATTAAACAACAAATGAAAGAAAATCCTCTTGGAGATCCTATCATTTTGATTGCACCTACCCAAAGTACGTTTCAATTGGAGCAATCTTTCGTAAATGATCGAGAGTTAAACGGGAGTTTAAGAACGGAAGTTTTACATTTTGAACGTTTGAGCTATAGAATCTTTCAAGAACTCGGAGGATTAACTGAAACACGTTTAACTAAAGCAGCTATTGAAATGATGATATTCAATATCGTTCAACAACACAAATCAGAAATGAAATTATATCAATCTCAAGCAGATTATTATGGTTTTAGTGAAAAATTAAGTGAACAAATCCAAGATTTTAAGAAATATTCTGTAACACCTCATCAACTTGATTCATTTTTAGAAGATCATGAATTACAAACAAGAACCCGACATAAACTAGAAGATATTTCGCTTATTTATCATTATTTTGAAGAACGATTAAATGGAGAATTTATTACCGCTGAAGACAGTCTTAATTATTTTATTGAAATAATGCACAAATCTGAGTGGATTAAGCATGCTGATATTTATATAGATGGATTTTATAACTTTTCAACACTTGAATATCAAATTATTAAAGCATTAGTACAAAATGCTAAACAAGTTACTATATTATTAACTACAGATGGTAATGAAGATCACTTTAGTATGTTTAGAAAACCTTCTGACGTACTTATTCACTTAAAAGAAATTGCAAATGAATTACATATACCTTTAAATGAACATTATTTTACAACACCATATCGTTTCAAAAATAAAGATTTATTACAATTAGAACAACAATTTGACGCACTTCAAGTTAATCCAACTCAATCACATGGTTATATTGATTTACTTGAGTCATCGAATATGAGAGAAGAAGTTAATGAAATAGCACGACGTATTATTAAAGATACACGTGATAAACACTTTAGATATCAAGATATTGCAATTTTATATAGAGATGAAACATATGCCTATCTATTTGAATCTATTTTGCCACAATACGATATTCCTTATAATATTGATACTAAAAAATCGATGACACATCATCCTATAATGGAAATGATACGTTCTTTATTAGAAGTTATCCAAAGTAATATGGGGCTTAGTCCAATGATGAGACTATTTAAAACCAATATTTTATCTCATCAATTTAAAAATAGTAGTTACTTAATTGATCTATTAGAAAACTTTGTCATTGAACGAGGTATTTACGGTAAAAAATGGTTAGATGATAAATTGTTTAATATCGATAATTTTACAAAAATGGGACGTAAAGCGCATCAATTAACTGAAGAAGAAAAAGAAGCATTTGAAGACGTCGTACGCTTAAAGGATGATGTTGTAAATAAAATACTTCGTTTTGAGCAAGCCATGCTTCACTCTAAAAATGTTAGAGATTATGCAACTGCATTTTATGAAACAATGGAAGCTTTTGATTTACCTAAATATTTAATGGCTCACCGTGATGAACTAGATTTAAAAGGGGACCATGAGAAAGCAGAAGAAATTGACCAATTATGGAATGGATTAATACAAATACTAGATGATTTAGTCACAGTATTTGAAGAAGAAGAAATGAGTTTAAATCGATTCTTAGAAGTATTTGACATTGGACTTGAACAACTCGAATTTGTAATGATTCCTCAAACATTGGATCAAGTGAGCATAGGGACTATGGATTTAGCAAAAGTTGATAATAAAAAACACGTTTATATGGTTGGGATGAATGATGGAGTGATGCCACAGCCCATGTCATCTTCAAGTTTAATCACTGATGAAGAAAAACGTTTGTTAGAGGAACGGGGAAGTGTTGAATTAAGTCCAACCTCTGATATCTTACAAATGGATGAAGCATTTGTATGCTACATTGCTATGACACGTGCATGTGAACAAATGACTTTTTCATATAGTCTTATGGGGATGCAAGGAGATGAAAAAGAGAAAAGTCCATTTTTAAATCAGATTCAAGCACTGTTCAGTAATTTGGATATCAAAAATATTCATTATCTTCATCATGCTTATCCTCTTACATTAATGGAACATCCACATCAAACTAAAATTCATTTATTTGAAGCATTGAAATCGTGGTTGGAAGAAGAAGCGGTAGCAGATACGTGGCTTGATGCTTATAAAGTTATAAGTGAAAATGAAGAATTAAATGACAGTATAAACTATTTATCAACAGCTTTAACATATGATAATGAAACCATTCAACTCACACCACAATTGTCAGAAGCATTATATGGAACGTCTATTAATGCTAGTGTTTCACGATTTGAAGGTTATAATGATTGCCCATTCCAACATTATGCTACTTACGGCCTTCGTCTAAATGAACGTACCAAATATCAACTTGAAAGTTTTGATTTAGGTAATATTTTTCATAATGCTTTAAAATATATTTCGGATAAAGTAAATGGAGAATTTAGTCAATTGGATAATCAGAAAATCCATGCACTTACTGAAGAAGCTCTACAATATGTCTTACCACAAGTGCAATTTAATTTAATGGATTCCAATGCATATTATCGTTATGTATCTAAACGTATAGGTGTCATTGTTGAAAGTACCTTAAAGGCACTTCGTTATCAAAATGAGAATACAAAATTTAGACCAAAACGTTTTGAAACGGCTTTCAGAAAGAAACCAAGAACTGAAGAAGAGTTGATTGCACATCCCTTAATGACGACACAAGGGATTCCGATTCATATTCGTGGACAAATTGATCGTATCGATGCTTATACAAAAAATAATACAAGTTTTGTAAATATTATTGATTATAAATCATCTAATCATAGCGCCAATTTAAATTTGAAAAAAGTTTATTATGGTAAACAGATGCAAATGATGACGTATATGGATATCGTATTACAAAATTCAGAGCGACTTGGTTTAAGTTCAGAGGTTAAACCAGGTGGATTGTTATATTTCCACATTCATGATGAACGTTTGAAATTTGAAAAATGGGGCGATTTAACTGAAGAGGCATTAAATAAGAAAAATATTAATCAAGCTATTCTAAAAGAATATAAATTAAAAGGATTAATCAATAGTGATGCTGAAGTTATCGATGCTATGGATATAAGACTTAACGAGATATCTAAATCAGATATTGTACCCGTGACATTAAAAAAAGATGGAGGTATTAGTGCACGGGGAAGCCAAGTTGCTGATGAAACAACGATTCATAAATTTATTCAACACAATAAAAATAATTTTATTGAGACTGCTTCAAATATTATGGATGGTCATACAGAAGTAGCTCCACTTAAATTTGAAGACAAATTACCATGTGAATTTTGTAGTTTCCAGTCAGTATGTCACGTAGATAGCCTTATTGATAGTAAACATTATCGCCATGTAGATGAATCGATTAATCCAATTCAAGCAATTCAAGAGGTCGAATTAGAAAGCGGTGAGGACAATGAATAATATTCCGATAAAACCTAAAGACGCACAATGGACGGATGCACAATGGAACAGTATATATGCAAAAGGACAAGATATACTAGTTGCAGCAGCTGCTGGCTCAGGAAAAACAGCTGTTCTAGTTGAACGTATTATTCAAAAAATCTTAAGAGATGAAGTAGATGTTGATAAATTACTTGTAGTAACATTTACGAACTTAAGTGCTAGAGAGATGAAACATCGTGTAGAACAACGTATTCAACAAGCTTCATTAGAGGATCCTAAGAATGAACACTTAAAAAGTCAACGTATAAAAATACATCAAGCTCAAATTTCTACACTGCATAGTTTTTGTTTAAAGGTGATTCAACAACATTATGATGTTATCCAACTAGACCCTAATTTTAGAACGATTAGTGAAGTAGAAAACGTACTTTTATTGGAGCAATCAATTGATGAAGTACTAGAACATCATTATGAAAATCCTGATATTGAATTTTTGACTTTAGTCGAACAACTATCAAATGATAGAAATGACGATGGATTTAGAGAAATGTTAAAGCGATTTTATTATTTTAGTATAGCTAATCCTTCACCATTTAAATGGTTAGATTCATTAGTTGATCCTTACGAGAATGATGAGAAGCAACAAGACTACCTTAAAGAATTAAAAATACTTGCAGAAATATATATGAAAGCAGCATTTGACTCACTTCTTGAAGCAGAAAATCTTTTATCCTATTGTAATGCTGTTGAAAAACATTTAGAAGTTGTCCAAAGAGAGAAAATGATATGTCAAAGCATATTAGAAGATGGTGTTTTGAATAGAGATGCACTTCTTAATCATACACCTGAAAAATTTCCACAAATGTCATCAAAAATAAAAAAAGAAAATGAAGATTTAGAGACACTTGAAGATATTAAATCTTTCTATAAAGAATATAATGAAACCATTCAAGATGTAAAAAATAAATATTTAATGCGGTCAGTAGATGAACTTAAAGACGATATGAAACAGTTAGCGCCTCGGATAAAATATTTAGTTCAAATCATTAAAGATATCATTAATGATTTTGCTAAGAAAAAACGTAGTAGAAATGTACTAGACTTTGCAGATTATGAACATTTTGCCTTACAAATATTAACAGATGAAAACGGGATGCCTTCTACTATCGCTAAAGATTATCGTCATCAATTTGAAGAAATACTTATTGATGAATATCAAGATACCAATCAGGTACAAGAGGCAATTATATCTACTATCAAACGTGGTGATGAATTAGATGGCAACTTATTTATGGTGGGAGACGTAAAGCAATCTATTTATAAGTTTAGACAAGCGGATCCTACATTGTTTATGAGTAAATATCATCGATTCACTAAAGAAGGGCAACAAACGGGACTTCGAATTGACTTATCTAATAACTTCCGCTCAAGAAAGGAAGTACTTTCAACGACTAATTATCTTTTTGATCATATGATGGATGAAGCGGTTGGAGAAATTAATTATGATGTCGATGCGCGTTTATATTTCGGCGCTCATTATTATCCAGAAAAACCAATGCCACTCGAATTACATGCGCTGATTAAATCTGAAAATGAGGACACAGACTTAGATAGACAGGAACAAGAAGCATATTATGTAGTTGAACAAGTAAAGCATATCCTTGATAATAAACTCGTTTACGATGCGAAAAACAATGCCTATCGTAAAGCAACTTATAAAGATATTGTTATTTTAGAACGTGGAATGAGTAATGCTAGACGTTTGCAAAAAGTATTTAAAGATAATAATATTCCGTTCCATGTTAATAGTAAGGAAGGTTATTTTGAACAAACGGAAGTACGACTAGTACTATCGTTTCTTAGAACGATTGATAACCCATTGCAAGATATTTATCTAGTTGGGTTAATGCGCTCTGTTATTTATCAATTTACTGAAGATGAACTTGCTGAAATTCGAGTAGTCAGTTCAAATGATGATTACTTTTATCAATCAATTTTACACTATATAAAATATGATCAAGCTAACACACAATTAGTTGATAAATTACGTCGTTTTATTGAAGATATACATTTATATCAAGATTATGGGCAAACACATCCTGTGTATCAGTTAATTGATAAGTTCTATAATGATCATTATGTCATTCAATATTTTAGCGGACTGATTGGTGGTAAAGGCAGACGTGCTAATCTTTTTGGATTGTTTAATAAAGCAATAGAATTTGAAAACTCTACGTTTAGAGGACTTTATCAATTTATAAGATTTATCGATGAATTGATAGAGCGTAAAAAAGATTTTGGTGAAGAAAATGTGATAGGACCTAATGATAATGTAGTTCGAATGATGACAATTCATAGTAGTAAAGGTTTAGAGTTTCCATATGTTATTTATTCTGGTCTTTCTAAGAATTTTAATAAAGAAGATATTCGGAAACCTTTAGTATTAAATCAAAAATATGGTTTAGGAATGGAGTACTATGATTTAACAGATAATATTTCTTATCCATCACTTTCATCTGTAGTTGTTAAATCGTTAACAGAAAAAGAATTGATTTCTGAAGAGATGCGTTTAATGTATGTGGCATTAACTCGTGCAAAAGAACAGCTCATTCTAATTGGAACGGTAGATAAAGAAGAAAAGTTAAGAAAGTATGAACGTTTGCCTATTTCAAATCAACTCATTGCACTTCATAAAAGATTATCAGTAGAACGACCTTTTAATCTGGTATATAGTATTTTAGCGAAACACTTATCTCAATCTATCACATCCGATTATCAATTTGAGACATCTATCAATCAATTAGATGACAGTTTGAAACCATATGTAGATTTGAAAATCATTCATTTTGATGAATTATCTTTAATAAGTGATTCAAATGAGACATTACATCGAACTATCAATGATATTGAAGAAGAGGCTCCGAATAATAAAGAAAACGAACAACAAATGATTCATCAATTAACGTTTAAGTATCCATTTATAAAAAATACTCAAAAGCCATCAAAACAATCTGTATCTGAATTAAAACGTCAATTAGAAACTAAAGAAGATGGAACAAGTTACGATAGAGTAAGACAATATCGCATTGGTGCTTATACTTATGAACGTCCTAAATTCTTAAGACAAGAAAGAAAACGTAAAGCTAATGAAATTGGTACATTGATGCATACCGTTATGCAGCATCTTCCATTTAGAGAACAACGATTAACTGAAATAGAGTTAGATGACTATATTCATATGTTAATTGATCAACACATTATTGAAGAAGACGCTAAAAAAGATATCCAATTTGAAAGAATTATGGAATTTATTCGTAGTGACTTATATATGAAAATTGCACAAGCTGATGAAGTATACAGAGAGCTACCATTTGTAGTTAATCAAGCACGTGTAGATGAAATACCAGATTTAGATGAAGATGTCTCCATTATCCAAGGTATGATTGATTTGATTTTTATTAAAGATAATCAATATTATTTTGTAGATTACAAAACAGATGCTTTTAATCGAAGAAGAGGGCTGACGGATCAAGAGATTGGAATACAATTACGTGATAAGTATAAAATTCAAATGAAATATTACAAAAACACCTTAGAAACAATACTAAATAAAAGAGTGAACGGCTATTTATATTTCTTCCAATTCGGTGAGATGAGCATTGAAGATGCTTTATAATATCAATCTTATTTTATTTTAGAAAAGATGCGTCAAATTTCTAAAATTTCAGACATATATATTTGTTATTTATTAATAATTAAAGTTATAATATGAAATAAGATATAGATGAGGAGTTGATAATGAATGAAATTTTTATCATTCAAATACAATAACGCTGAATCATATGGCGTTAAAGTAAAGCGTGAAGACGCTGTATGGGATTTAAAACAAATTTTTGCTGAATTTGGTGAAGGAGACTTCCATCCACAAACGCTACTTGAAGGTTTACAACAAAACCAAACACTTGATTTCCAAGAACAAGTACGTAAAGCAATAGTAGCTGTTGAAAATAGTGGAAAAGCAGATCAGTATAAATTCTCATTTAATGATATTGAATTTTTACCTCCTGTAACACCACCGAATAATGTTATTGCTTTTGGTCGTAACTATAAAGATCATGCCTCTGAGTTAAATCATGAAGTGCAACGTTTATATGTGTTCACTAAAGCAGCTTCTTCTTTAACTGGTGATAACGCAACAATTCCAAATCATAAAGATATTACAGATCAGTTAGATTACGAAGGTGAATTAGGAATTGTTATCGGTAAATATGGCGAAAAGATTCCTAAAGGCTTAGCATTAGATTATGTCTATGGCTATACTATCATTAATGATATTACAGACCGCACTGCTCAAAATGCACAAGATCAAGCATTCTTATCTAAAAGTTTAACAGGTGGTTGCCCAATGGGACCATATATTGTTACTAAAGATGAATTACCTACTCCAGAAAATGTTAATATTGTCACTAAAGTGAATAATGAAATTCGCCAAGATGGAAACACTAGTCAAATGATTAATAAAATTGATGACTTAATTCAAGAAATTTCTAAATATGTTGCTTTACATCCTGGTGATATCATTGCAACCGGTACTCCAGCGGGTGTAGGAGCTGGATTACAACCACCAAAATTCTTACAACCAGGTGATGAAGTTAAAGTAACTATTGATAACATTGGTACTTTGACAACTTATATTGCCAAATAATAATGCTAGTTATGTTTAAAAGGAGAGAAGCTAAGGCTTCTCTCCTTTTTAAATTTTAATACTTAAAAAGTGGAAATATGTTATGATAATTAAAAGAAAATGATTATAAATATTGGAGGTAATCAAGTCTTGTTACATATGCATATTGTGAGTTGGGTTTTAACCATTGTGTTATATATTATTGCATTTTTACACATTTCAAAATCACAGGGGCCAACCCCAACTTTTAAATCATTACATATGGGTCTTAGAGTCTTTATGCTCCTTACAATATTCTCAGGATTTTGGGAATTAATTGAAGAGTTTATGGCAGCGAGTCATGGTGAAGGTGGCAACCACATGCTTCTTACTTTAAAAATGTTATGTGGCTTAGGTGTTGTTGCTTTAATGGAAGTATCATTAGCTAAAAGAAAAAAACATGCACCTAGTCATGGCTTATTTTGGGCAACAATTATTTTAATTATTATTACTATGGCTCTTGGAATTATCTTACCATGGGGTCCATTATCTAAAATGTTCGGTTTAAGTTAAGTAAAAAGAATCGTTTGAGTGTCTACTCAAACGATTCTTTTTATATATTGCGTGCTTTGTAACCAATCATATTGATTAAATCTTTAGGATGACTATAAGGAGGCGCATAGGCAACTTCAAATTCAGCCAATTCATCTACTGTAAGTTGATTCATCATAGCCATTGATAAAATATCAATACGTTTATCGGGGCCTTGTTTTCCAACTGCTGCGGCGCGTATTAATTGTCTATTGTCTTTATTAAAATAGACACGTAAGTGTAGGGGTGTATTACCTGGGTAATATCCTGCGTGTGCACCAGACTTAATTTCAACCATCTCATAATTAAATAGACTTAATTCTTCAGGTTTTATTCCTACGCTCGCAAAAGTGTAGTCAAAAAATTTTACAATATTTGAACCAAGAAAACCTTTAAATGTAATATGTTTATTACCTGAGAGTTGTTCTGCTATAATACTTGCTGCACGATGAGCACCCCAAGCTAAAGGTACTTGAGCATTCATATTTACATGGCGATAATGTGAGGTGATGACATCACCTAGAGCATAAATATCAGGTATATTTGTTTTAAAGCAATCATCAACAGGAATAAAACCTTGTTTATCTATATGAATATTTGATGAACGTAAAAATGATGAATTAGGATGAGTTCCTATACCTTCAATAATGATATCGAAATCTTCATGTATACCAGATTTAAAATAAACAGTATGCGCTTGAATTGATTCAATTTCTTCATTTAATCTATATGAAATGTTTCTTTGATCAATTTCGCTAAAAATGGCTGCATTCATATCTTGGTCCATTAATTTATTGACTTTATCTGAACGATGAATCCATGTCACATCAAGACCACGTTGATAAAGGTTTTCTAATACTTCTAATGAAATGTAACCAGCACCGACAACTAATGCTCGCTTAGCTTTATGACGAGAAATATATTGATCGATTTGGTCCATATCTTCTGCATTTCTTAGAGTGAAAGTAAAATCATTAGTAAATCCAAGAGTATTCGCACTAGCGCCAGGACTTAAGATTAATTTGTCATAAGTTTCGTCGAATGTTTCGCCTGTTTGATGATTTAATACACGTACGACATGTTGTTGATCGTTTACTTCAATTACTTCATGATGTGTTTTAACTACAATATTTTTCTTCTCTTTAAAAATGTCTGGTGTAATAGGCAATATTTGATGACGATCAGAAACGAGATGTCCAATATAGTAAGGTAAACCACAATTAGCAAAACTCATATCTCGATCTTTTTCAAAAATGATAATGTCGCTTTCTTTATCTAAGCGACGAATTTGACTTGCACATGTTGCGCCTCCAGCAACAGCACCAACTATAATAATTTTAGCCATACATATCCTCCATAACTAAGAAGTAAACAAGTGAGATACAATTATAATTTTTAGAATCTTACTTTAAGTACTCTCATTTTTATTATTGATAAGGTATTTCTAGTTTGAAAAATTCATTTAGGTAACGCCCAATTCCATCTTCGTTATTGGAATAAGTGATATGATTAGCGATATGTTTTAAATCATCTAAACCATTGTCCATAGCAATTCCGTATTGAGCATATTTAATCATTTCTAAATCATTATCTTCATCTCCAAATGCAATAATATTAGAAGAATCTATATTTAAATATGATTTAACATAGTCAATGCCACGAGCTTTACTAATACCTCGTTTTACGATTTCAATAACAGGAAAAGGTGCACCCCAACGACGATGTTCAATATTTTCAGCATAAAAACGAGTTAACATTTGTTTAATACGTGTGATATTCACTTCTTCAGCTTCCACTAATATGGAAGTTGGAGATTCATTAAGTTTTTCTAATAAATTGCCTGTTTGGATTTTAGGATTGCCCATTGAAAAACCTTCAAATAATCGAGGATCATGGTCATTGATAAAGACACTGTCTCTCACTTCAGCAATAATGTTTGTAACATTAGCTTTTTGAAGTGCCTCTATCATACTTCTAGCGATATCTACATCTAATACCTCATGTTTGGTTTCAAAGTCATCTGCTTTTGGATGATGAACATAGGCACCATTAAAATTAACAATAGGTGTATTCATGTTAAGTTCATGATAATATATTTGGCTTGCACGATAAGGACGTCCAGTTGCAATCATCAAGTAATGACCTTGTTTTTGTAAGGAAGTTAAAACTTTTTTTGTATAATCACTAATTTCTTTATTATCATTTAATAATGTTCCATCTAAATCTAAACAAATTAAATAAGGTTTCATAAATATCTCCTTGCATTACAGTTCATAAATATTAGTTTATTTGTATCATAGCATTTTATTGGCGTTTTGTCGGATATTTGATATATTAGTGTAAAGATAATTATTGAGAGGTGATACTAATGGAAGAAGCATTAAAAGATAGTATCCTTGGCGCTTTGGAAATGGTAATTGACCCTGAATTAGGTATAGACATTGTTAATTTAGGTTTAGTATATAAAGTAAATGTTGATGATGAAGGATTATGTACTGTAGAAATGACACTTACATCTATGGGCTGTCCACTTGGACCACAAATCATCGATCAAATTAAGACAGTATTAGCCGAAATTCCAGAGATTCAAGATACAGAAGTTAATATTGTTTGGAATCCGCCATGGAATAAAGATATGATGTCTAGATATGCAAAAATCGCATTAGGCGTTGGATAAATTTAAGTGAGCTCAACAGCATTAATTGTATGAAGCTCTTTATTATGAAGAGCTTCATACAATATTTAATAGAGAGTAGGGGATGAATTTTTCTTCTACTCTCTTTTTTAATATATAAGAATGTGACAATTTTATTTTTAAATGAGTAAAAAAGAAATGACACAATTGTAATATAAATTGAATTTACTTCTAGGTTATACTACAATACATAAGACTTATATCTTAAGAAAAGTATAATTTTCAACAATTAAGAATTAATCAATGAAAATGAATTTATATTTTATTTAATTGTATATCAAATTTTCAGTCAACTTAGTATAAAACACAGAATCATATTATACAGTGTATTAAATTCATAGACTATAGAATGACCAATCATACATACAAATTTCTATAATTAACTTTATTGTTATTCTGATTTTAGTGCTTTTATATCTAATGAATTTATTGAAAATTTATTATTTAATAGGGAAAGAATGTGAACAATGAAACAAAATTTAGAAAAAGGCGTTCATGATAAAATAAAAATGCGCTATATGCCTGGTTTAGATGGTCTAAGAGCAATTGCCGTATTAGGCATCATTATATATCATTTGAATAGAAAGTGGCTAACTGGAGGTTTTATTGGCGTAGATACTTTCTTCGTCATTTCAGGATACTTAATTACAAGTTTACTTTTGAGAGAGTATGAAGAAAAAGGAATTATTAATCTTAAACAATTTTGGATTAGACGCATAAAACGTCTACTGCCAGCGGTGATAGCTTTATTAATAACAGTAGGTATTGCGACCTTATTATTTGAACCTCAACAAATTATTAGAGTTAAACATGATATTATTGCGGCGTTATTTTATGTTTCAAATTGGTGGTATATCGCTAAAGATGTTAACTATTTTGAACAATTTTCATTCATGCCTCTTAAACATTTATGGTCTCTTGCTATCGAAGAACAATTTTATTTATTTTTCCCATTCGTTTTAGTGATATTATTACTTACGATTAAAAAATATCGTAATGTGACACTTATATTTTGGATAGTATCATTGGCCTCTTTATTAGAAATGGTCATTATATCACAACCAAATGTGGGATATTCACGTGTTTATTTTGGTACAGATACTCGTTTACAAACATTATTATTAGGCGTCATATTAGCATTTGTTTGGCCACCATTTAAATTAAAAGCTAATCCACCACAACGATTACGTCGTGCAATAGATGGTATTGGTATAGGTAGCCTACTTATCTTAATTATTTTATTCTTTACAGTTAATGACGATAGTGATTGGATATACAATGGTGGGTTTTATTTGATATCTTTAGTGACATTATTTGTTATTGCAAGTGTCGTTCACCCATCTACAATGATTGCTAAATTTTTAGGACATCCTTTGTTAGTGTATATCGGAAAACGTTCATATAGTTTATACTTATGGCATTTCGCCGTCATTAGTTTTCTACATATACATTTTGTTGATGGTCAGTTACCAATATATGTATATATCTTAGATATACTATTAACTGTGGTGTTTGCGGAATTATCTTATCGTTATATTGAAACACCATTTAGACGTGAAGGATTAAGTGCATTTTCTTTTGACCGATTACGTAAACCTAAATTTATAAGAACAATCGTTACTATCATAGCTGTGATTCCATTGTTATTAATATTTATGGGTGCATTTGATCGATTTGGAAAAGATGAAATTGCAAATAAAGCAAACAGTTTTAATACAAGTACTGCTGATAAATATTTAGTCAAAATGATGCCCGGTGAAAATATTAAGTTAAATGGACAAACAAGTAAGAGTGAGAATAAAGATAAAGTTTACACAAATATCAGCCCATTACTTATTGGCGATTCAGTTATGGTAGATATTGGTGAAGAATTTAAATCTCAAGTTCCTAAAGCAACTATAGATGGTAAAGTAGGTCGTCATTTACAAGAAGCCCTGATAGTTGCAAATAATTATACTAATTATAATAAACCATCAAATCAAGTTGTATTAGAACTTGGTACAAATGGAGATTTTACTCAAGATGAGCTTGATCAACTTATTAGTAAATTTGGTAAAGCTAAAATATATTTAGTTAATACAAGGGTACCGAGAAGCTGGCAAGATAATGTAAATAAACAACTTTCAGACGCAGCTAAGCGACATAAAAATGTTGTTTTAGTAGACTGGTATAAACGTTCTGCCGGTCACACTGAATATTTTGCATCTGATGGTGTGCACTTAGAACATAGTGGGGTACAAGCATTATCGGATGAAATACTAAAAAATATGACTAAAAAATAAATAATTAAAAAGGATTAACTAGTTGAGGATGCTCACAAAGTTAATCCTTTTTTAGCATTTAAGAAAAAATTAAGGTAACAATGTTTAAATAGTAAGGTAATATGATAAGTAATGAATGAAACGTAAATGAATGCTTGATATGATAGGATTTATTGAATTGTTAAAAAGATGAGTAAAAGTGTTGATTAATTAGTAAAGAAGGTCTATAATGTAATTAAGGTCAAAGAAAGTCAAAGTCAAACGAAGAAGTATTTGACCATACTCTTATACAAAAAGTAGGGGTGAATACATTTGGATATCAATCAAATGACTTATAAAGTACAAGAAGCTTTGCAAAAAGCAATTGAATTAAGTAAAGAAAATGAATTACAAAATATTGAAATTGAAGCAATACTAAAAGGAACTTTAGAAGAAGACGAAAGCTTGTTTAAAAGTATTTTAGAACGTGCAAATATAGACACTGATCAATTAAATCAAGCGTATAGTGAAAAATTAAAACACTATCCATCAGTACAAGGTGATAATGTTCAATATGGACAATATATTGGCTCAAAAGCAAACGAATTATTAAATAAAGCTGAGTCATATATGAAAGAATATGAAGATGAATATATCTCAATGGAACATATTTTACGTGCTGCTATGGACATTGATGAAACAACACAACAATTTGTAGGAAATAAAGAAGAAGTAGTCAAAGAAATTATTACTAAAGTTAGAGGGGGAAATCATGTGACTTCACAAAATCCAGAAGTAAATTATGAAGCTTTAGAGAAATATGGTAGAGATTTAGTAGAAGAAGTTCGCCAAGGCAAAATGGATCCAGTTATTGGTAGAGATGAAGAAATCCGTAATACCATTCGAATTTTAAGCCGTAAAACTAAAAATAACCCAGTATTAATTGGAGAGCCTGGTGTAGGTAAAACTGCAATTGTAGAAGGATTAGCACAACGTATTGTACGTAAAGATGTGCCGGAATCATTGCTAGATAAAACTATTTTTGAATTAGATTTAAGTGCATTAGTTGCAGGTGCAAAATTTAGAGGCGAATTTGAAGAACGTCTTAAAGCAGTACTTAAAGAAGTGAAAGAATCAGATGGACGTATTATCCTATTTATCGATGAAATTCACATGTTAGTTGGTGCTGGTAAAACAGATGGTGCAATGGATGCTGGTAATATGTTAAAACCAATGTTAGCTCGTGGTGAATTGCATTGTATCGGTGCTACAACATTAAATGAATATAGAGAATATATTGAAAAAGATTCAGCCTTAGAACGTCGATTCCAAAAAGTAGGTGTAAGTGAACCTGACGTAGAAGATACAATTTCAATCTTACGTGGTTTAAAAGAACGCTATGAAGTTTATCATGGTGTGCGTATTCAAGACCGTGCTTTAGTAGCAGCAGCAGAATTATCAGATCGTTATATTACTGATCGATTTTTACCAGATAAAGCAATTGATTTAGTCGACCAAGCATGTGCAACTATCCGAACAGAAATGGGATCAAATCCAACTGAATTAGACCAAGTTAATCGCCGTGTTATGCAATTAGAAATTGAAGAAAGTGCATTAAAAAATGAATCAGATAATGCAAGTAAACATCGATTAGAAGAATTACAAGAAGAACTTTCAAATGAAAAAGAAAAACAAGCGTCATTACAATCTCGTGTAGAACAAGAAAAAGAAAAAATCGCGAAAGTTCAAGAAAAACGTGCTGAATTAGATCGTAGTCGTCAAGCTTTAGAAGATGCGCAAACAGAAAGTAATTATGAAAAAGCAGCAGAATTACAATATGGTACGATTCCACAATTAGAAAAAGAATTAAAAGAATACGAAGAAGCTTTCCATGATGAACAAGGCGATAATGAACGCATGATTCGCGAAGTTGTTTCTGATGAGGAAATTGGAGATATTGTAAGCCAATGGACAGGTATTCCAGTTTCTAAATTAGTCGAAACAGAAAGAGAAAAATTATTAAACTTAAGTGATATCTTACATGAACGTGTCGTAGGGCAAGATAAAGCGGTTGATCTTGTGTCAGATGCTGTAGTGAGAGCACGTGCAGGTATAAAAGATCCTAATCGTCCAATAGGTAGTTTCTTATTCTTAGGTCCAACTGGTGTAGGTAAAACAGAGTTAGCTAAATCACTCGCTTCATCATTATTCGACTCTGAAAAACATATGATTCGTATTGACATGAGTGAATATATGGAAAAACATTCTGTTTCTAGATTAATTGGTGCGCCTCCTGGTTATGTAGGCCATGATGAAGGTGGTCAATTAACTGAAGCGGTAAGACGTAACCCATATTCAGTTATTCTACTCGACGAGGTTGAAAAAGCACATAGTGATGTATTCAACGTGTTACTTCAAATTTTAGATGAAGGACGTTTAACTGATTCTAAAGGTCGTAGCGTAGATTTCAAAAATACAATTATTATCATGACAAGTAATATTGGTTCACAAATATTATTAGAAAATGTTAAAGATTCTGGTGAAATTACTGAAAGCACTGAAAAAGCAGTTATGGATAGTTTACATGCATTCTTTAAACCAGAAATCTTAAACCGTATGGATGATATTGTATTATTTAAACCATTATCTATAAATGATATGAGTATGATTGTAGATAAAATTTTAACTCAATTAAATATTCGATTAATGGATCAACGTATTTCAATTGAAGTATCAGACGAAGCTAAAAAATGGTTAGGTGAAGAAGCATACGAACCACAATTTGGTGCTAGACCACTTAAACGTTTTGTACAACGTCAAATTGAAACACCACTTGCTCGTATGATGATTAAAGAAAATATGCCAGAAGGTACAAAAGTAAATGTTAATCTTAATGATAGTCAAGAATTAACATTTGATGTACAAAAACCTTCAGCTGAATAGTATATAAAAAGGCATTGGAAAGCAAAGCTTTCCAATGCCTTTTCTTATTATTAATCTTGTTAAGAGCGTTATATTACTCCAAACACGTAATACAATACCATTTAGACGTCTCTATTCCCTTTACGAGCGAAATCATTAGGTTTAATCATAGCACCTAAAATGGCAATAGCAATGGTAATGATGATTGCAATAATAATTGGTTTAATCACATCTAAACTGCCGCCACCATTTAAACTATTAAGTACAAAGTTAACCATTTGTGTTAAGATTAACGCCCAAATAAAAGTTACGAGGTATTTCATATATATGACCTCCAATTTATATATATTATCATTTTAAAGTAAAGTGAATTATTTGTATAGTATTAGTAGAGAATGTATAAAAATTTGTGCCATTTTTTATATGAATTATTGGCTCGTGACTGTTTAACAAAATCGTCTAATAAAGTGTAACTACTTGAGTTAGATTTAAAAAGTATGTTAAATTAATACCTGGTATTAAAAAATGAAGTGAGAAGGTGTACGTTCATGAACGTAGGTATAAAAGGTTTTGGTGCTTATGCACCTGAGAGAGTAGTCGATAACGCCTATTTTGAAGGTTTTTTAGATACGTCTGATGAATGGATTTCAAAAATGACTGGCATTAAAGAAAGACGTTGGTCTCGTGACGACCAAGATACATCAGACTTAGCATATGAAGCAAGTAAGAAAGCAATTGAAGATGCTGGTATTAAACCGAATGATATAGATATGATTATTGTAGCTACAGCAACTGGAGATATGCCATTTCCATCTGTAGCTAATATACTACAAGAAAAATTAGGTATTGGTAAAGTGCCTACTATGGATCAACTTGCTGCATGCTCAGGTTTCATGTATTCAATGATTACTGCAAAACAATATGTTCAATCTGGAGACTATAAAAATATTTTAGTAGTGGGTGCGGATAAATTATCCAAAATCACTGACTTAACTGATCGTTCAACTGCTGTACTATTTGGAGACGGTGCAGGTGCAGTAGTAATTGGTGAAGTCTCAGAAGGACGAGGTATTATTAGCTATGAAATGGGCTCAGATGGGTCAGGTGGAAAATATTTATATTTAAATAAAGAGACTGGTAAACTAGTAATGAATGGACGCGAAGTTTTTAAATTCGCTGTAAGAATTATGGGCGAAGCGTCTACACGTGTAGTTGAAAAAGCGGGTTTAGAATCTGATGATATTGATATGTTTATACCACATCAAGCAAATATCAGAATTATGGAATCAGCACGTGAAAGATTGGGTATTGAAAGAGAAAAAATGAGTGTTTCAGTTAACCGTTTTGGAAACACGTCAGCTGCTTCGATTCCTTTAAGTATTCAACAAGAGTTAGAAAACGGAAGAATTAAAGATGATGACACTTTAGTACTCGTAGGTTTCGGTGGCGGCCTAACCTGGGGCGCTATGGTAATCAAATGGGGTAAATAGGAGGATTTAATGTATGACTGAAAACAAAAGAGTGGTAATTACTGGTATGGGTGCATTATCACCTATTGGAAACGATGCCCAAACAAATTGGGAAAATGCCTTAAAAGGTGTCAATGGAATTGATACAATTACACGCGTTGATACTGAAGAATATAACGTTCACTTAGCAGGTGAATTAAAAGACTTTAATATTGAAGATCATATTTCGAAAAAAGATGCGCGTCGCATGGATCGTTTTACACAATATGCAGTAGTAGCGGCAAGACAAGCTGTAGAAGATGCTAATTTAACTATCAATGATGATAATGCTAATCGTATCGGTGTTTGGATTGGTTCAGGTATTGGGGGAATGGAAACATTTGAAGTTGCACATACAATACTGAAGAATAAGGGACCAAGAAGAGTTAGTCCTTTCTTTGTTCCAATGCTTATCCCTGACATGGCTACTGGGCAAGTTTCAATTGATTTAGGTGCAAAAGGACCTAATGGTTCAACTGTTACTGCTTGCGCAACAGGTACAAATTCTATCGGTGAAGCATTTAAAATCATTCAAAGAGGTGCTGCTGATGCTATGATTACTGGTGGTACTGAAGCACCTATTACGCATATGGCACTTGCAGGATTCAGTGCAAGTCGTGCATTATCAACAAACGATGATAAAGAAACAGCATGTCGTCCTTTCCAAGAAGGACGTGACGGATTTATCATGGGTGAAGGCGCTGGTATCTTAGTCATTGAATCATTAGAATCAGCACAAGCACGTGGCGCACAAATTTACGCTGAAATTGTAGGATATGGTTCAACTGGAGATGCTTATCACATTACTGCACCAGCACCTGAAGGCGAAGGTGGTTCTCGTGCAATGCAAGCGGCTTTAGATGATGCAGGTATTGAAGCTAAAGATATTCAATACTTAAATGCACATGGTACAAGTACGCCAGTAGGTGACTTGTATGAAATTAAAGCGATTAAAAATACATTTGGAGATGCAGCTAAAAACTTAAAAATTAGCTCAACTAAATCGATGACAGGACATTTATTAGGTGCTACTGGGGGAATTGAAGCAATTTTCTCTGCATTATCTATTCGTGACTCTAAAGTTGCACCGACGATTCATGCAGATTCACCAGATCCAGAATGTGACTTAGATATTGTTCCAAATGAAGCACAAGATTTAGAAATTGAATATGCAATGAGTAATAGTCTAGGTTTCGGTGGGCATAACGCAGTATTAGTATTTAAAAAGTTTAAAGATTAAAAATTAAGTTAAGAGTAGAAAACCATGCAATAAGATGCATGGTTTTCTTATATTATAGAAAAAGTGAAATGAGAATAGTCAAAATGAAGTAAAATGCACATAGTATTAGAGCAGGTAGTAACCATGTTGAAATGGTATAATGCTCTTTTTTTACTTGTTTTGGATTGAAAAAGTCATCGTTCTCTAAAGTTTTTTTCTTAGAGCGAGAAGCGAGTTGATAACGCATGCGTCTAAAACCAAAACTTGTAGCATCAAATATACCTTCTTGTACAAGGAGAATTAAAAATAACAATATAAATAATACAAGTGATATATAAAATAAGATATTAATAAATGAGATAAACGAATGTTGAGTTACGAACATCCAAAGTAAAAAAGTACATATGAGTGGCAAAAAGAGCCATATAAACCAAGTTTTAATATTGTTCATGTATACCTCCGACTTTTTTATCTATATAGTCTAATTTACTGTAAATTTACTATAAATAAAATCTAAAATTTATATTCTTTTAAATAATATATATAAAAATTACACTTATATTAAGAAAATGTAAAATTATATTGCAATTTTATGAAAATAGTATATATAATATGTATAAATATTTCTGAAAATTTTGAAGGGAATGTTAATTTTGAATATTTAGTAAAGGGGGACTATATGATGACGCGATATATATTAAAACGTTTGGGATATATGGTTTTATCGTTATTTATTATCATCACAATTACATTTTTCTTAATGAAAATGATGCCTGGATCACCATTTAATGATGCTAAATTAAGTGCTGAGCAAAAAGCAATTTTAAACGAAAAATATGGATTAAATGATCCAGTAGCAGTGCAATATCTTCATTATTTAAAAAATGTAGTAACTGGAGATTTTGGCTATTCGTTCCAATATCATAATCAACCAGTTTGGTCATTAATTAAACCGAGATTGATTCCTTCTATGGAAATGGGTATTACTGCAATGATTATTGGAGTGATTTTAGGTTTAATTTTAGGCGTAGCTGCTGCTACGAAACAAAACACTTGGGTAGACTATACAACTACTGTTATTTCAGTTATAGCAGTATCAGTACCTTCATTCGTCTTAGCAGTACTATTACAATACGTTTTTGCAGTACGTTTAAGATGGTTTCCAGTGGCAGGATGGGAAGGATTTTCAACAGCAGTATTGCCTTCCTTAGCATTATCAGCAAGTGTAATGGCCACAGTAGCTCGTTATATTCGAGCTGAAATGATAGAGGTACTAAGTTCTGATTACATATTATTAGCAAGAGCTAAAGGTAACTCTCCGATAAGAGTCCTTTTTGGACATGCATTAAGAAATGCATTAATTCCTATTATTACAATTATTGTTCCAATGTTAGCCGGTATTTTAACAGGGACTTTAACTATTGAAAATATCTTTGGTGTACCTGGTTTAGGGGACCAATTCGTTAGATCGATTACAACAAATGATTTCTCAGTTATTATGGCTACTACAATTTTATTTAGTACATTATTTATCGTTTCAATTTTTATCGTAGATATTCTTTATGGTGTAATTGATCCAAGAATCCGTGTACAAGGAGGTAAAAAATAATGCCTGAAAATTTTAATAAACCATTTGATGACCATTCAAATGCAGCGATGTCACATACCTCTGAGGGAGCGGTTGGGACGGATTTTGTTATTAGAGAACTCGATTTAAATAAAGAACCAGAAATACAACGTGAAAGTAAAAACTTCTGGCAAGATGCTTGGACACAGTTGAAAAGAAATAAATTAGCTATTGTCGGTTTGATTGGACTCATTTTAATTGTCATTCTTGCATTTGTAGGACCAGCATTTAGTAAACATGACTATGCTGAACAAGATGTTACTAGACGAAATTTACCTGCTAAAATTCCAGTACTAGATCAAGTACACTTTTTACCTTTTGATGGAACAGGGGCAGATGGTAAGAGCGCTTATAAAGAAGCGGGCGTGAAAGAAAATTTTTGGTTTGGTACAGATCAATTAGGTCGTGATCTTTGGACTAGAACATGGAAAGGTGCTCAAATTTCATTATTTATTGGCATTGTAGCTGCTGCACTAGATATCTTTATAGGAGTCGTTTATGGTGCTATTTCAGGATTTTTTGGGGGACGTGTTGATAATGTGATGCAACGTATTTTAGAAATTATAGCATCTATTCCTAATCTTATTATTGTTATTTTATTTGTATTGATATTTGAACCATCTATTTGGACGATTATTTTAGCTATGTCTATCACTGGATGGCTAGGTATGAGTAGAGTAGTGCGTGGTGAATTTTTAAAACTAAAAAGTCAAGAATTTGTAATGGCTTCAAGAACATTAGGGGCTTCAAAATTTAAATTAATTTTTAAACATATTTTACCGAATACACTAGGTGCCATTGTAGTAACATCTATGTTTACTGTACCAAGTGCAATTTTCTTCGAAGCATTTTTAAGCTTTATTGGTATAGGGGTACCTGCACCGAAAACATCACTTGGTTCACTCGTAAATGATGGACGAGCAATGTTGTTAATACACCCACACGAATTATTTATTCCAGCTACAGTATTAAGTTTATTAATTTTATTCTTTTACTTATTTAGTGACGGATTACGCGATGCATTTGATCCAAAAATGCGTAAATAACAAAGGAGGCAAAATCTATGTCAGAAAGAGTGTTAGAAGTCAACAACTTGCATGTTTCCTTTGATATTACTGCCGGGGAAGTGCAAGCGGTTAGAGGAGTAGATTTCTTTTTAAATAAAGGGGAAACATTAGCGATTGTCGGAGAATCAGGTTCTGGCAAATCTGTAACAACAAAAGCAATTACAAAATTGTTCCAGGGGGATACAGGGAGAATTAAAAAAGGGACAATTAATTTTTTAGGGGAAGATTTAGCAATTAAATCTGAAAAAGAATTAAACAAACTTCGTGGTAAAGATATTTCTATGATATTTCAAGACCCTATGACGTCATTAAATCCTACGATGCAAATTGGTAAGCAAGTTATGGAACCTTTAATAAAACATCGTCATTATAGTAAATCTGAAGCAAAAAAACGTGCACTTGAGATTTTAAATTTAGTAGGACTGCCTAATGCAGAAAAAAGATTTAAAGCATATCCTCATCAATTCTCTGGGGGTCAACGTCAAAGAATTGTTATTGCAACTGCATTGGCGTGCGAACCTAAAATTTTAATTGCAGATGAACCAACGACAGCACTTGATGTAACAATGCAAGCACAGATTTTAGATTTAATGAAAGAATTACAACAAAAAATTGAAACATCTATTATTTTTATTACACATGACTTAGGGGTAGTAGCAAATGTGGCTGATAGAGTGGCTGTTATGTATGGAGGGCAAATGATTGAGACTGGAAATGTCGATGAAATCTTTTATGATCCAAAACATCCATATACATGGGGATTATTATCTTCAATGCCTGATTTAACAACAAGTAACGAGACAGAATTAATTGCAATTCCAGGTACTCCGCCTGATTTATTACATCCACCAAAGGGTGATGCATTTGCAAGACGTAGTCAATATGCACTAGACATTGACTTTAAGGAAGCACCACCATGGTTTAAAATATCACCTACTCATTATGTAAAATCATGGTTATTAGACGAACGCGCTCCAAAAGTTGAACCGCCAGAGATGGTACAAAAGAGACAACGTCAAATGCCTAATAATTACGACAAGCCACGTCGAGTAGAAAGGGTGTCGTTCGATGGAGAAGAATAAAGAAATATTATTAGAAATTAAAAACTTAAAGCAGTATTTTAATGAAGGTAAACGTAATGAAGTTAGAGCAATCGAAGATATTTCATTTAATATTTATAAAGGGGAAACATTGGGATTAGTAGGAGAATCTGGATGTGGAAAGTCTACAACTGGAAAAGCCATTATTAAATTAAATGATATTACTGATGGTGAAATTCTTTATGAAGGACAAGATATTCAGAAGATTGCTAAAAGAAAAGATTTATTAAAATTTAATAAGAAAATTCAAATGATTTTTCAAGATCCATATGCTTCTTTAAATCCACGTCTAAAAGTCATGGATATTGTAGCAGAAGGTATTGATATTCATAAGTTAGCAAGTGATAAAAAAGATCGTAAACGTCGAGTATATGATTTGCTAGAAACAGTAGGTTTAAGTAAAGAACATGCGAACCGTTATCCACACGAGTTCTCTGGTGGACAACGTCAACGTATAGGAATTGCTCGTGCTTTAGCTGTAGAACCTGAGTTTATTATTGCAGATGAGCCAATTTCTGCATTAGATGTTTCTATTCAAGCTCAAGTAGTGAATTTAATGCTGAAATTACAAAAAGAACGAGGTATTACTTTCTTATTTATTGCCCATGATTTATCAATGGTCAAATATATTTCTGATCGTATAGCAGTAATGCATTTTGGAAAAATTGTAGAATTAGGATCGTCTGACGAAATTTATTATCATCCTTTACATGATTATACTAAATCACTATTATCTGCTATCCCTCAACCTGATCCTGATAGTGAAAGAACAAGAAAACGAATTGTGTATGAAGAAGATGAATCTAAAAATGCAGAACGTAGACTGCAAGAAATTAGACCTAATCATTACGTTTTTGTAACAGATGAAGAAGCAGTACGTTTAAAAGAACAAGATCAAACTCATCTTCAACATAATTAAGTCTGAGGAAGGGAGGACAAGAATGTGAAGAAAAAATATAAATATTTAACGCTATTAGTTATTTTCACTTTAATACTATCAGCGTGTAGTAACAAAAAAAGTTTATATTCTGATGAAGGACAGGTATTCAGAAAAATAATTACTCAAGATATAACTACTTTAGATACAGCTCTTATTACAGATGCTGTTTCTAGCGATGTTGCTGGTCAAACTTTCGAAGGATTATATTCAATAGATAAAAATGACAAAGTAACTTTAGGTGTAGCAAAAGAAACACCACAAAAAAGTAATGGTGGTAAAACGCTGACTATCAATTTAAGAAAAGATGCAAAATGGTCAAACGGAGATCCTGTAACAGCGCATGACTTTGTTTATGCATGGAGAAAAGTTGTAGATCCAAAAACCGCCTCTGAATTTGCATATATAATGAGTGATATAAAAAATGCAGATTTAGTTAATACTGGAAAAAAACCAGTAAATTCTTTAGGAATCAAAGCGTTAAATAAATATAAACTTCAAATTGATTTAGAAAGACCAGTACCGTACATAAATGAATTACTTGCTTTAAGTACGTTTTATCCACAAGATGCTAAAATTGCCAAAAAATATGATAAAAAATATGGAACGAATGCTGAAAGAGCAGTTTATAATGGGCCATTCAAAGTTATCAATTGGCAGGTAGAAGATAAAATACAATTGGTTAAAAATAATCAATATTGGGATAAGAAAAATGTCAAATTAGATAAAGTAAATTATAAAGTTTTAAAAGATCAACAAGCTGGCGCTTCTTTATATGATACTAATTCAATCGATGATACAATCATCACTTCTGAACAAGTAGATAAATATAAAGGCAGTCAAGAATTAAACTATCGTTTAACTGCTGCTACTTTTTATATTAAAATGAATGAAAAAACAGTGCCTGAATTTAAAAATAAAAATTTGAGATTAGCTATTGCACAAGCTATCAATAAAAAAGGGTATGTAAAAACTGTTTTAAATGATGGGTCTCTTGCTTCAAATAATTTCACGGGAATAGGTACAGCGAAGACGCCTGACGGTAAAGACTTCGCAAGTACAGTTGAGTCTCCTTTAAAATATAATCCTAAGGTAGCAAAACAAAATTGGGAAAAGGCAAAAAAAGAATTAGGTAAAAAAGAGTTTGCATTTACAATGAATACGCAAGATACACCAGCTGCTAAAATAGCTGCAGAGTATATTAAATCTCAAATTGAATCAAACTTACCAGGCGTTACATTAAAAATTAAACAAATGCCATTTAAACAAAAAACCACTTTAGAATTAGCTAATAATTACGAAGCGACTTATTCAGGTTGGAGTCCAGATTATCCTGATCCAACAGCATTTTTAGAAACAATGACTAAGGATAATGCTCAAAATAATACTGATTGGGATAACAAAGAATATAACAGGCTTTTAAAAGAATCAAATAGTTCATTGTTACGTGAAACAGAAAAAAGAAATGAAGCGCTACAACGTGCGGAAAGTATCTTACTTCATGATGCACCAGTAGCTCCTGTTTATCAAAAAGGTGAAGCACACTTAACTAATCCACAGGTCAAAGGATTACAGTATCATAAAATTGGTCCAGATACTACACTGAAACATGTATATATCGATAAATCAATTGATCGTGAAACAGGAAAAAAGAAAGATAACTAAAATAAGACCACGAGTATTTTACTTATACTCGTGGTCTTATTTATAATGATTTATCTCTTACGTCCTAAGCCCATTGCACGTTCCATTTTTTTCAGTGTTTTAAAAGAAGCTTTTTGAGCTTTGTCACGCCCTTGATCTAAGATGTCATCCAATCTATCTGAATTATAAAATTCGTTATATTTTTCTTGGAAATGTACTAAAAAGTCTTTAACTACTTCTGATAAGTCTGTTTTGAATGTTCCGTATCCTTCATTCTCGTATTGTGTTTCAAGCTCTTTAATAGATTTATTAGTTAAACTTGAATAAATTGTAAGTAGGTTAGAAATTCCTGGTTTATTGTCTTTATCAAACTTGATAATACCATCTGAATCAGTTACAGCGCTTTTAATTTTTTTCGCTGCAACATTTGGTTCGTCTAGTAATGAGATAAAGTTTTTTTGATTATCATCACTTTTACTCATTTTCTTTGTTGGATCCTGTAAACTCATTACACGTCCACCAACTTTTGGCATACGAATTTCTGGTTTAACTAATATATCGTTATAACGACTATTAAAACGTTCTACTAAATTTCTAGTAAGTTCCATATGTTGTTTTTGGTCTTCACCTACGGGCACAATATTTGTATTATAAATAACAATATCAGCTGCCATTAAAGGTGGATAAGTTAATAAACCAGCTGGAATACCATCTGTACGTTTTTGCGCTTTATCTTTATATTGCGTCATACGTTCAAGCTCGCCAACACTTGAAATGGTTGTTAACATCCAACCGGCTTGAACATGTGCTGGAACTTCTGATTGAATAAATAATGTTGATTTATCTGGATCAATACCTGAAGCTAAATAAATTGCTGCTAACTGACGAATTTGTTTACGCAATTTGATTTTATCTTGTGGGACAGTAATCGCATGTTGGTCTACAATACAAAAGTAACAGTTGTAATCGTTCTGTACGTCTGAAAATTGTTTTAATGCACCAATATAGTTACCTAATGTAGGTATCCCACTTGGCTGTATTCCTGAAAATAATGTCTCCATATAGATGCCTACTTTCTTTAAAAATAATTCATTTTAACTAGATTATAACAGTATTTTTTTAAATTGTAAGTTATGTTATAATAGAGATACACATAAGAAATTAGATTTTGTAGAGAAATTTTTAGAAAATTTGAAATTTCTCAGAAAAATTAGGATTTTCTCATTTAATTTTAATGTTAGCATATTATACTTATAATATAAGCTTAAGACAAATTAGCATAATTATTAATATAATGAATAATATTTATTCAATAGGAGAGTGAGATGTATGGTAACATTATTTACATCACCAAGTTGCACATCTTGCCGTAAAGCGAAAGCATGGTTACAAGAACATGACATTCCGTATACGGAGCGTAACATTTTTTCTGAACATTTAACAATTGATGAAATTAAACAAATTTTAAAAATGACTGAAGATGGAACAGATGAAATTATTTCAACTCGTTCTAAAACTTATCAAAAATTAAACGTAGATATTGATTCTTTACCATTGCAAGATTTGTATACAATTATTCAAGATAATCCTGGACTATTACGTCGTCCAATTATTTTAGACGAAAAACGCTTGCAAGTTGGATATAACGAAGATGAAATCAGACGTTTCTTACCTAGAAAGGTTCGTACTTTCCAATTACAAGAAGCTCAACGTTTAGTCGACTAATATTTAAAATTTAACAACATATTATTTAACAGCACTGGCTTAGCTATAGTGCTGTTTTTTATAATAAAAAAAGGGAATATAATATGATATAGTGTCCTATTTAAAATAGTGAAATTTAATCAAACAAATAAATTGTAATTTAACTTACGTTCTAATACAATATGGTTACTATTCATCGACTGTAAGGAGTGAGATGATATGAGAATAGAACGCGTTGACGACACAACTGTGAAATTATTTATAACTTATGGTGATATTGAAGCAAGAGGATTTAGTCGTGAAGATTTATGGACAAATCGTAAGCGTGGTGAAGAATTCTTTTGGTCAATGATGGACGAGATTAATGAAGAAGAAGATTTTGTAGTCGAAGGACCTCTTTGGATTCAAGTACATGCATTTGAAAAAGGCGTGGAAGTTACAATCTCTAAATCTAAAAATGAAGAAGCAATGAACATGTCAGATAATCATGCAAATGAACAATTTGAGGAACAAGTGAATGAATTGCTAGCTAATACATTAGAACAAGAAGAAAGTATTGAAGATTTATTTGAACAACGTGCACAACAAAAACAAGCACATAAATCTAAACGTAAATCATCACAACAACGTTCTAGTTTAAGAACAATTATTGTGAAATTCGAAGACTTAGAAGAAGTCATTCATTACGCTTATCATCATAATCTATCTACAGATGAGTTTGAAGATTTATTGTATATGAGTGATTCACATTACTACTATGCAATTCACTTCGATAGTACTGTTAGCCAAGAGACAATTAATGATAGCTATAGTCAATTACTTGAATTCGCTTATCCTAGTGATAAGACAGAAGTGTATTTAAATGATTATGCTAAAATTATTATGAGTCATAATGTTACTTCACAAGTACGTCGTTATTTTACTGATTCAGTAGAATAATATATAACGATTAATCGAGAGTAGAGAAGAAATTTAAAATGAATTTCTTTTCTACTCTCTTTTTTTAAAGTAAATGAATCACCTTAAACGTTTAATAGTATGAGGTGAATGCATGTTAGTAGCGATTAATCGTAATAATGAAACTGTATATGCTCATCAAGCTATCATTACTGAAGAATACCGATGTCCATATTGCAAAGAAAAACTTCTTTTAAAAAAAGGGTTAAAAAAGATTCCGCATTTTGCTCATGTTTCTCAAACTAAAAGAAGATGTATGAAAAATGAAACAGAAAAACATTACTACGTTAAATTTTTTATTGCTCAACGTCTAAAACAATATCACTTTAATGTTGAAATAGAGCCTTATTTTTCTGAAATTATGCAGTATCCTGATATTCTTGTGAATGCAAAAGTAGCTATAGAAGTTCAATTTTCAAGAATAAGTATAAAAGAGGTCAAATCTCGATCAAGAGGACTTGAACAAATTGGAGTAGCAGTTATTTGGATTATCGAACAAGTACAATATCATAAGGGTTATTTATACTTGAACACATTTCAAGCTTATTTCATTAATCCGATTGATAGAACGCTATATAGTTGGGAGCATGAAAAACAACTGATAGTAAAATATGTCAATATACAACATATTGGTGGCCGAAAATTTATTGCGCATAGACGAATGATTCAAATTTCTGAATTGTTATCATTCAATGAACAAAAGAATGAGTCATATTGTTATAAATTGTCAAATAGACATATCAGTCGTTATATTTTTAATTGTAGAAAAAAACGTTCAGTGCTAGAACCGTCTTTAAGTGCTATGTATCAATTACAAATAACTGACGATGAGGTATGTAGAGATACAGGTTATATTTTTTCGTATCAAATTTTTATTGAAAATCATCCAGTACAATGGCAACTCAAGCTGAAGTTGTTGTTAAAACATAATCTTCCCAAGCAGTATTTAATGTCGTATTTGAAATTCAGACAATTTTATCTACTGGATATTAATAAAGAAGAAATTACTTTAAAGTTAATAGATGATTATATTCAACAAATAAGCGGGAGTTTAAACGTGCAAAATAAATAAAAGAATGAGAAAATTATAACATTAATTCATTTAGGAGGTACATGTATGAGTCAACAACTTACTAGAGAAGAGCAAGAACGAAAATATCCAAATGAAACTTGGGATTTAACAACTATTTTTGAAAGCGATGAAGCTTTTGAAAAGGCATTAAAAGAGGTAGAGAGCTATCTAGGTAAAGAAGAACAATTTAAAGGACATCTAGGAGATAGTGCTAAAACTTTATATAATGCTTTAGCTTTAGAAGATGAGATTGGAACACAATTAGAAAAGGTATATGTTTATGCACATCTAAAACAAGACCAAGATACATCTAACGATAAATATACTGGTTTTGAATCTCGTGCGCATCAACTCATCATAAAAATTAGCTCAGCGTGGAGTTTCTTAGTTCCAGAGATTTTGCAAATTGATGAAGAGAAATTAGAATCTTTTATTAAGAGTAACGATGATTTAAAACGTTATGCATTTGACTTGAAATTAATTAATGAAAAACGTCCGCATATTTTAGATGCTGATAAAGAAAAATTATTAACCCAAGCGCAAGATGCATTATCAACTCCAGAAAATGTCTATGGTATGTTTAGTAACGCTGATTTAGAGTTTAAAGATGCAGTAGATAAAGATGGGAAAAAACATCCTTTAACACAAGGTACATTTATTAAATATTTAGAATCAGATGATCGTAAATTACGTCAGTCAGCTTACAACAACTTATATGAGGCGTATGGTGCATATAACAATACATTAGGTTCAACTTTAACTGGTGAAGTTAAGAAAAATATTTTCAATGCGCGTGCGCATAACTATAAAACGGCACGTGAACGCGCTTTAAGTAATAATCATATTCCTGAAGAAGTATATGATAATTTAGTTGCAACAGTTCACAAATATCTTCCATTGTTGCATAAATACACTCAATTGAGAAAAGAACTTTTAGGTATTGATGATTTGAAAATGTATGACATCTATACTCCATTAGTTAAAGATGTTAAATTTGAAATGCCATATGACGAAGCTAAAGAATGGATGCTAAAAGCCCTAGAACCAATGGGAAAAGAATATTTAGATGTAGTGAAAGAAGGTTTAAATCATCGTTGGGTAGATGTTTATGAGAATAAAGGAAAACGCTCAGGTGGTTATTCTTCAGGCGCACATTTAACTAATCCATTTATTTTATTAAATTGGTCTGATACTATCTCTGATTTATATACACTTGTTCATGAATTTGGACATTCTGCACATAGTTACTTTAGTCGTAAAAATCAACCATCAAACTCTAGTGATTATTCTATCTTTGTAGCTGAAGTTGCTTCAACATGTAATGAAGCTCTACTAAGTGATTATATGGATAAACATTTAGATGATGATCGACGTTTATTATTACTAAACCAAGAACTTGAGCGTTTCAGAGCAACATTATTCCGTCAAACTATGTTTGCTGAATTTGAACACAAAATTCATCAAATTGAGGAAGCGGGAGAACCATTAACTTCAACTCGTATGAATGAAGAGTATGCTAAATTAAATAGACTATACTTCGGTGATGTAGTAGAAACAGATGATCATATTAGTAAAGAGTGGTCTCGTATTCCACACTTCTATATGAATTATTATGTATATCAATATGCAACTGGATACAGTGCAGCTCAAAGTTTAAGTCATCAAATTTTAACAGAAGGACAGCCTGCTGTTGAAAGATATATAAATGAATTCTTGAAAAAAGGTAGTTCTAATTACCCAATTGAAATTCTTAAGAATGCGGGTGTAGATATGACTACACCAGAACCTATAGAGCAAGCGTGTGAAGTTTTTGAACAAAAATTAAAAGCATTTGAAAAATTAATGAAGCACTAAAAAGAGTGTATTCGTTTTCAATGTGTCTAATTTGTGACGTTTAGGGTGGAAATGTAGTTTAATATTGAAACGACGTTTTGAGCGTGTTATATTATATACATGAAATTAATCACATAACAAACATACCCCTTTGTTTGAAGTGAAAAATTTCTCCCATCCCCTTTGTTTAGCGTCGTGTAATCAGACACGGCGTTTTTTTTATGCTTAATTATTAAATCAAGTTAATATAAAAAGAGCGATACACTTCATATAAGTGATCGCTCTTTGTTATTTCTTAGGCATTTTAGATTGCCAAAATTCGCCGTCAGGATAATTTAGTTTTTCAACTTTTTGTTGTAAAGCTAATTTTTTCAATTCTTTTACGAGTAATTTTTCCGGCCATTCATAAATAGTAAGCAATTCTTCCATCGTTACTAATTGTTTGGATTGAATATAAGTTTCGAGATTTGGAGGTAATTCTTTTTCGATAGGGCATCCCATTAATTCATTAATAATATAAGTATAAATATGATAAGGATAAAGGCCTTCGACTTTCAAACCTTCTTCATGTACATCTTCACTAAAAAATACAAGTGAAGGCGCTTGTTCAATTTCCATTTCTCTTGCAATATGCAAATCTATTTTCAAACTTTCGGTAAGTTTATTTTTTTGTAAGTCTTCTTTGAAAACATCATAATCTAAACCAGCATTTTTAATACAATTACAAATCATTTCTTCAGTGATAATATCTTTTTTCGGTATAATTTCGTTTTGCATTAAATGAATAAAACGTTCCGCTCTTAATCTACCTTGTAATTCAGCAGCTTTATATGCTAAAGCAATATTATCAAAATCTGAAGTACTTTGAGCTTGACATTTAGTCAAGACCTTTAATGAAGGATTCAAAATATGTCTGATTCGAATATATTGATTATACTCAATTCTTAATTTAGAAATAATTGCGGATAATTTAAAACAATCTTTATTAAAAGGATCAAAGAATGAATAAATTTCTATTTTATTTACAGGTGACAGATTAGTGTTTTCACGACTCGCATTATCTACAATTTTAAGTTCTTCAGCCATGTTTAACTCACCTTCAATTATATTTAGGAATTCACCATATGGTTAGCAGTTAAACGCAATCTTTCATACAAGTATTCGCCAACTCCTGCTGGAAATTGAGCTTTATTGATTGCTTTATACATATTTTCTAACCATGCATCTCTTTCATAAGTAGTAATTCTAAATTCCATATGTCTTTTTTTTAACATTGGGTGACCATGTTCTTGAGTGTATAAATCAGGACCTCCTAGAAATTGTGTTAAGAACTGCTTTTGCTTTCTACTTGTTTCTTTAAAATCTCCAGGAAATAAATGGTTGATTCTTTGATCATTCTCTACAAGAAAGTAGAAATAATCAATCATATCATACAAAGCTTTTTCTCCTATTACATCATAAGGTGTTGTAGCCATAGTATCACCAATTTCTATTAATATATTTCTAATATAACATGAATTTTTACATTTAAAAGTAATTTGACTTTTCACAAGTTTATCTCATATCTATCCTAATTGAGCTTGATATTCAAAAAAGCGTTGAACTTTATTTTTAGGGGGCTCATGAACTAGGTCAAATTGTTTTAATAAATTTTGAAATTTTTCAAAGCCTATTTGATAATCATTGACTTCAAATTCTAGTTCATAGTCTGTTTTATCAAAGTATTGACTTTTATCTAATACTAATAGTTCATTTTGAAATTCAACTTCTAATCTTTCAGTTGTCAATGCACCTAAAACACTTAATTCGTTTTCTTCAATATCAAATTCAGTAAGAATTTTTTGAATATCGTTAGGTAATGTTGATTTGACAATTGTTTGTCCAATATGAGGCTTAATATCGATTGGATGATTATATTCTATCAAGCCAACTTTAGCTGGTACTTTTAGTGTGATTTCAAATGTGTTTTGTTTAACACGTATTCTTAAAGCAGAACGATGATCACGTAGTTTGAAACTAGGTGATTCAATATAATAATTTGTTTGAGTGAATGGTGTGAGTTGTTTAAAGTAAGAATCTTTAATCGCGTTATATGTATTGAAATCAATTAATTGCTTAAATTCAATTTCATTATTAGTACTCATAATTACACCTCATTAGAAAATCTTTAGTATATTATTGTAGTTCATTATGACGGACATTTGTAAAAAATTAAAGTAATAACAATACTAAAAATAAAATATATGGAGCTAAATATTTAATCGTTTAGAGCATACTTGAACTATGGTACTCTAATGTGTGTTTGAAAGTTAAATTATGTTAAACTAATAAGGAATAATAAGGAGGAACAAGCATGCGTATATATGTAAATGAAATTAAAATCAAAGATGATAGCATTTATTGCTACTCAGAAGATCCAACTGATGGATTAGATGAAGTAGGACAAATGCTTGTAGATAGTGATAATTTTAGTTTTGCTTATTTATTAGATGATGGCTCGTCGTATTCATATTTGATTTTTGTACAAGAGACGTGGTCAATGTTACATAATAATAGAGATAAAAAAGTAATTATTAACGATGAATTAGAATTAGAACATTTTCAAGATGAATTAAGTTATATCCTAGAAAATGTTGAAGGAAATAATAACTATGGTAAGGAGTTTGTTTCAGCAGTTGAAGAAACTTTCGAACTAAAGTGAAACGGAGTGGAACCATATGAATCAATGGGAGCAATTTTTAACACCATATAAACAAGCAGTCGATGAATTAAAGGTGAAATTAAAAGGCTTACGTAAGCAATATGAAGTTGGAGACAACGCCTCACCCATTGAATTTGTAACTGGTCGTGTAAAGCCTATTACAAGTATCATTGATAAAGCGAATAAAAGGAGAATTCCTTTTGATCGATTACGTGAAGAAATGTACGACATAGCTGGTTTAAGGATGATGTGTCAATTCGTTGATGATATTGATGTAGTTGTTAACATGCTTAGACAACGACAAGATTTTAAAGTTGTAGAAGAAAGAGATTATATTAACAATACAAAACAAAGTGGTTATCGTTCATATCATGTAATTATCGAGTATCCAATTGAAACATTAAGTGGTCAAAAAATGATATTAGCTGAAATTCAAATTCGAACATTAGCAATGAATTTTTGGGCTACAATCGAACATACATTAAGATATAAATATGATGGAGATTATCCTGCTGAGATACAACATCGTCTAGAAAGAGCTGCTGAAGCGGCTTACTTATTAGATGAAGAGATGTCTGAAATTAAAGAGGAAATACAAGAAGCTCAAAAATATTATACTCAAAAACGTGCAAAAAAACATGACTGATGAGGTGTCAATACATGCGTTATACGATTTTATCTAAAGGTGACTCTAAATCAAACACGCTTAAACATAAAATGATGAATCAAATGAACTCTTTTCATATGATGGAGGATACAGAAAATCCAGAAATAGTAATATCTGTCGGTGGAGATGGAACACTTTTGCAAGCTTTTCATCAGTATAGTCATATGTTATCAAATGTAGCATTCGTTGGAGTACATACTGGTCATTTAGGTTTTTACGCAGACTGGTTACCTCATGAAGTTGAAAAATTGATTGATGAAATTCATCATTCTGAATTTCAAGTGATTGAATATCCATTACTTGAAATTATTGTTAAATATAACAACACTAAGAATGAAACACGCTATCTAGCACTCAATGAAGCAACTATGAAAACTGAAAATGGATCAACATTAGTAGCAGATGTCGCAATTAGAGGTAAACATTTTGAACGATTTAGAGGGGATGGTCTATGTATTTCTACACCTTCTGGGTCGACGGCTTATAATAAAGCACTAGGTGGTGCACTGATTCATCCTTCTCTTGAAGCCATACAAATTGCTGAAATTGCATCTATTAATAATAGAGTATTTAGAACGGTAGGTTCACCATTAGTATTACCTAAGCATCATACATGTTTGATTACACCTGTAAATCATAATACAATTAGAACAACAATTGACCATGTCAGTCTAAAACATAAAAATGTGAGCGACATTCAATTTAGAGTCGCAAATGAAAAAGTTCGTTTTGCTAGGTTTAGACCATTTCCTTTTTGGAAAAGAGTTCATGATTCGTTTATTGAAAGTGAAGATGATTGATGAAATTTGTATACCATATTCATAGCGAAGAAATGCTTAAGACATTTTTACAACGTCATAATTATTCAAAGAAAACAATTAGCGCCATTAAACGTGATGGCGCTTTAATTATTAATAGGCAACCTGTGACAGTTAGATATATGTTGAAAAAAGATGATCAACTTATTGTTAAACTGCCGGAAGAAGTTCCAAGTACATATCTTCGTCCTTCAAACAAACATATTGAAATATTATATGAAGATACATATTTAATTATCGTTTCAAAACCGGTGCATTTAAATTGTGCACCTTCAAGAGAACATCCTCATGATAGTTTAATTGAGCGCGTGATGTATTATTTAAATCATTCTACAAATAAAGTACAATATGTAGTACCTCATATTGTTACAAGATTAGATCGTAATACGACGGGCATCGTTATCTTTACTAAACATGGTCATATTCATCACCTTATGTCGACATTTGAAATAGATAAGCGATATATATGTGTGTGTTACGGTAAAACTAAAGAACAATCTATGATAGAGGCACCTATTGGTAGAAACAAAGATAGTATTATTACTCGGTGTATTACGCCATCTGGTAAACATGCAAAAACTGAATATAAAACGTTGAGTAGTCATCACAGTGCAAGTTTATGTGAAGTTAAATTACATACTGGACGAACACACCAAATTAGAGTTCATTTTAAGCATATTGGTCATCCACTTATTGGGGATGACTTATATGATGGTTTTCATCCTCGGATTCAAACACAATCTTTACAGTGTTATAAAGTAAAATTTAGACATCCAATATATAATAAAGAAATCGAGATTATTTTAGACTATAAAAACTTAGAAAAAATATATCAAAGTGTAAATTAAAATTAGGAGGTACATTTGATGTCATTAAATACAGAAACAACTGACATACAACATAATAAAGTATACAATCAAAAACTACTAGATGACAGTTTAAACCGCAATGATATAGATCAATTCAGAAAAGAATTTCTAACTATACATCAATATGAACAAAGTGAATATTTTGAAAATACAACGAATCAGAATAGACAAAGAATATTCGAATTTTTATCGCCTCAAGAAGTGAGTAGATTTTTTAATCAATTAGATATTGAGGGGAAAGAATATGAAATATTATTTGATTCAATGCATGCACATTATGCAAGTGAAGTATTAGAAAATATGTCTACAGATAACGCAGTTGATATTCTAAATGAATTATCTAACTCAAAAGTTGCCAGTTTATTAGCTTTGATGGATAACAGAGTCACAGATAAAATCAAAAAGTTATTACATTATGAAGAAGATACTGCTGGCGGTATCATGACTACTGAATATATTTCATTGGATATTGGTACATCTGTAAAAGAGGCACTCATGCTAGTTAAAAGTCAAGCACCTGACGCAGAAACGATATATGTGATTTATGTCGTTGATACTGCCGGTCAACTCGTAGGTGTTCTATCTTTGAAAGATTTAATTGTAGCAAATATTGATGCTCATGTTGAAGAAGTAATGATTCGACGTGTTGTAAGTGTAAATGTAGAAGAAGATCAAGAACGTGTTGCTCAAAAAATGAAAGATTATGACTTTATTGCTATGCCTGTGATCGACTATCAACATCATTTAGTAGGGATTATCACAATAGATGATATTTTAGATGTTGTAAATGAAGAAGCAGATGAAGATTATTCACGTTTAGCGGGGGTTTCTGATACTAAGTCTACTGATCAATCAGTATTTAAGAAAGCATTGAAGAGATTACCGTGGCTTATTATTTTAACATTTTTAGGTATGATAACAGCAACGATTCTGGGTGGTTTTGAAGATACCTTGTCGCAAGTTGCATTATTAGCAGCATTTATCCCTATTATAAGTGGGATGTCAGGAAATTCAGGAACACAATCATTAGCAGTGTCTGTTCGTAATATTTCTAATGGTGATATTAAAGAAAAAAGTAAACTTAAAATAGCTTTAAAAGAAGCAGGTAGTGGGTTAATCACTGGTTTTGTATGTGCAGTGATTTTATTCTTAATTATTGTCATTATTTATCGTCAACCATTCTTGGCACTGATTGTAGGTGCAAGTTTAACTATTGCCATGACAGTAGGTACGTTAGTAGGATCAATGATTCCAATCTTAATGAATAAAATTCATATCGATCCTGCTGTCGCAAGTGGACCATTTATTACAACTATCAATGATATTGTAAGTATGTTAATTTATTTTGGACTTGCAACAACATTTATGTCATATCTAACATAGGGGGATGAAATGGAATTTTTTTCTTTGGTCATAGTCGTCGTCGCAGCATTTCTTACACCGATTATTGTTAATCGATTAAACGTCACTTTTTTACCTGTTGTCGTAGCTGAAATATTAATGGGAATTATTATAGGAAATTCATTTTTAGGACTTGTCCACAAAGATGAAATGTTAAATATTCTGTCAACATTAGGTTTTATCTTTTTAATGTTTTTAAGTGGATTGGAAATTGATTTCAGCGCATTTAAAAAAGACACAAGAAAGAGACAGGGTATTGATAAAAATGAAAAGAATTTACCAAGTCATTTACAATTAGCACTTACAGTTTTTTCATTAATAATGGTGCTTTCAATCATTTTAGCATTTGCATTTAAATGGTTAGGCTTTGTAGATGATGTATTATTAATGGTCATTATTATTTCAACTATTTCATTGGGTGTAGTTGTGCCAACACTTAAAGAAATGAATATCATGCGCACAACAATAGGACAATTTATATTATTAGTAGCAGTATTAGCAGATTTATTTACGATGGTTTTATTAACTATTTATGGTGGAATCAATGGTGAAGGCGGAGGGTCAATTTGGCTATCTGCAATTTTAATCGTGTTTACTGCAATATTTTATTTGTTAGGTTCTGTATTTAAACGGTTAAATTTTATGCAACGCTTAATGGGTGGTACAACACAAATTGGTATACGGGCCATTTTTGCATTAATCATTTTACTGGTTGCTCTTGCTGAGGGTGTTGGTGCTGAATATATATTAGGTGCTTTTTTAGCTGGTGTAGTTGTATCACTGTTAAAACCTGATGAAGAAATCATTCATACTTTAGATTCATTTGGATACGGATTCTTTATACCGATATTCTTTATTATGGTCGGTGTAGATTTAGATATACCATCTTTAATTAAAGAACCCTCTTTACTTATTATAATTCCGATACTTATATTGTCCTTTATCGTTTCTAAGTTGATTCCTGTCTTATTTATTCGAAGATGGTTTGATACTAAAACAACTATTGCATCAGCATTTTTATTAACATCAACACTTTCGCTTGTTATTGCTGCAGCAAAAATTGCTGAAGAATTAAAAGCAATTACTTCTGAAATGTCAGGAATATTAATATTAAGTGCAATTATTACATGTGTATTTGTACCTGTTGTATTTAAAAAATTATTCCCAATTCCAGATGAAGTGAACCGGAAAATTGATATTGCGTTAATTGGTAAAAATCAATTGACTATTCCAATTGTTCAAAATCTGACTTCACAGTTATATAATATAACGTTGTTTTACCGTAAAGATTTAGGTGATCAGCGTAATTTACCTGACAATGTGACTGTTATTGAAATTAGTGAATATGAAGAAAGTTTATTAGAGAGACTTGGCTTATTTAATCAAGATATTGTCGTATGTTCTGCTAATGATGATGGCTTAAATAAAATGATAGCAAAATTAGCTAAATCTCATGGTGTAAACAGAGTTATTTGTCGACTAGAAAATAGTGGTGATGATGAAGAGTTAAAAACAGATGGTATTGAAGTATTTAGTAATTTTATTAGTAATAAAATTTTCTTAAAAGGTTTAATTGAAACACCAAATATGCTAAATATTTTAAGTAACGTTGAAACTTCACTATATGAAATTGAAATGTTAAATTATAAATACGAAAATATTCTATTGCGTCATTTCCCATTTGGTGGGGACATCATATTTGTACGTATTGTTAGAAATAATGAATCCATTGTACCACATGGAGATACGCAACTTAGATATAAAGACCGTTTAATTGTAACAGGTTCTAAAGAATATGTAGATGAACTCAAATCTGAATTAGAATTTTATTATTAATCTATTTAAAAGAGAGGACAAAATAAAGGGTATCTTTGAAAAATAACATAAAAAGATACATTACTTTATGTACCTCTCTTTTTATTGAGATGATTTGAAAATTTATTATTACTTTATTAAATATTATTAACAATGGTAAAATATGTATGTTAAAAACGTTTATAATGAACGGATTAATATAAAGTAATATAAGGAGATAATTTATATGATTAATTTAGAAAATAAAACCTTTGTCATTATGGGTATCGCTAATAAACGTAGTATTGGTTTTGGCGTAGCTAAAGTATTAGACGAATTAGGTGCTCATCTCGTATTTACATATCGTAAAGAGCGCAGTAAAAAAGAATTAGAAAAATTATTAGGCCAATTAAATCAAAAAGAGCATCATTTGTATCAAATAGATGTTCAAAAAGATGAAGATGTCATTAATGGCTTTGCGAAAATTGGTGAAGAAGTTGGAACTATTGATGGCGTCTATCATTCAATTGCATTTGCTAATATGGAAGATTTACGTGGTCGTTTTTCTGAAACATCTCGTGAAGGATTCCTACTTGCACAAGACATTAGTTCATATTCATTAACAATTGTAGCTCATGAAGCGAAAAAAATTATGCCGAATGGGGGTAGTATTGTAGCTACAACTTATTTAGGCGGAGAATTTGCAATTCAAAACTATAATGTGATGGGTGTTGCAAAAGCAAGTCTTGAAGCAAATGTTAAATATTTAGCATATGATTTAGGCCCAGATAATATTCGAGTCAATGCAATTTCTGCTGGACCAATTCGTACATTAAGTGCTAAAGGTGTAGGTGGTTTGAACTTAATTCTTAAAGAAGTTGAAGAACGTGCACCGTTAAGACGTAATGTAGATCAAGAAGAAGTGGGCAGAACTGCTGCTTATTTATTAAGTGATTTTTCAAGTGGTGTGACTGGAGAAAATATCCACGTAGATAGTGGTTTCCACGCAATTAAATAAGTTTAAATTGAAAAATAGATATAAGATATATGATAAATCCAAGAGTCTGAGACAATGAGTTGTCTTAGACTTTTTTAATAAATTGACAGTTGATGACTGAGTTGAAAATGCATTTGTATCAAGCTTTATTCAATTTCACTTCCAAGGCTAGAACATAGAGACTTTTAATAAGAACATCTATATTCAACGCAAATTGGAGAGGCATAGGCATTGATGATGTAGAACGACGACTTAAAAATGAATTTTATCCCTCTTCTAGCTTTATATTATTTAATGTGATATGACATAAAAAAACTGCGAATAGAATATGTTCTATCCGCAGTAAGTAATTAAAAAGCATTAATAATTAAATTAATCTTTAACATCGCTATTTGCTTTATCAATGATACGTTGACGATACTTAAATACATTTCTTGCTACTGTTTTTAATACTGCATAAAGTGGAACAGCAATTAAAATAAGTGTGAATCCTCCTAAATCACCCGCTGCTAAGATAACAACAATGATTGTAAGTGGATGAATACTTAATGATTTACCCATGACGTTAGGTGTGATGACATTACCTTCAAGTTGCTGTGCAATTAATGTAACAACACAAACCCAAATAAATGTTGATGGACCATCGATAATTCCTAATATTGCAGCAGGCGCAAATGATAACCATGGTCCTAAAAATGGGATTAAGTTTGCTACACCAGCGAATAATACAAGCAATGGAGTATAAGGTAACCCAATAAGGGTATAACCAATATAAAGAATAATACCTAAGATGAAACTAACAGTAACTTGACCTTGAATATACGATTTTAACGTATAATTTAAATCTTTAAGTAAATCAACAACAAAAACTTTACGTTCTCCTTTGAAAAATTTACCAATTGCTGGAATAAATTTTTCATGATCTTTTAACATATAAATCAAGAAGAACGGTACCATAATCAATAAAAAGATGGTTGAAATAAGAGATGTGATATAAGTGATTGAATTTGCTAATATACCAGTTAAACTATCACTGATTGATTTCATTGTTGAATTAATTTTCGCTGTTACATCACTTGGTAATTTATCCATTTGATTTAATGAGAAATTAACCACTTGCTCTGCATCACGTTGTAAAGTTGGTGTTGCTTTGATTAAATTATTAACATTAGAAATAATAATAGGCGCAATGAAAGCTACTACGATAGCGATAATAGCGATTAATACGATAAAGATAGTTAAAATACTTGCCCAACGTGGGAAACCCCATTTTTCCAAAAGTGTTTGAAAAGGTAAGCAGATATAAAATAAAAATCCACTTAACAAGAATGGAAGAAACACTGAACCAATAATAGTTGCTATAGGTGTAAATACACTATGCACTTCCATAAATAACTTTATAAGTACGAACAGGATGATTAAGAAAATCCCAGTTCGAAACCATACTTTATTAAGCATAGACTTACTTCCTCCTAAAGTAATGAATTCATTAGTAATAAGTATATCTTAAATAAGAGATGTTAAAAAGGAAAAGTTGATTAACTAAAAAAGAATTATATTATAATATTTAGTTGTATAAAAATAGATGAGCTTAATTAAACAATTCCTAATTCTCTTAAAAAAGTATATAAAATCTAAAATAAAAAAGCTTATTATAAACGTTTATATCACTGTCACTAATAAATAAAATTGATACAATATGAATATATATGAAGGAGAGAAGATAACATGGGAGAATTTAAAGCTGGAAAAATTAATAAATATATTTTGAGTAGTGACATTCTAGAAAGAGATATCACATTGTCGATTTATCTTCCAGAAGATTTTACTGAATTATTTAAGTCTCAGGTGATTATTTGTTTTGATGGATTGGATTTTTTCCGATTTGGAAGGATTCAGCGTGAATATGAACGTCTAAGAAAAGAGGAACATATTGAACGTGCTATTATTGTTGGATTTCATTATGAAGATGTTGAGAAACGTAGAGAAGAGTTTCATCCTCAAGGTAGTCGTAGTCAAAAGACGATTCAGTCAGTAGTTAAAGAGCTTTTACCTTTCATTGATCAAACGTTCCCTACATATAAGGTGGGAAATTCTAGATTATTAATAGGAGATAGTTTAGCTGGAAGTATTGCCTTTCTTACTTCATTGACTTATCCTTCAATATTTAGTCAAATAGCTATGTTTAGTCCGCACTCAGATCATACTGTTCTTGAAAAATTTGAGACATGTAAGCAACGTAATCGATTAACGATTTGGCATGCGATTGGTAAAGATGAAGTCGATTTTAAATTACCAACGACTGGTGAGCAAGCGGATTTTTTAACTCCAAATAGAAAGCTAGCAAACCTTATTGAACAAGATGAGCGTGTCACTTACGTATACAATGAATTTAATGGTAGTCATAATTGGAAATCATGGAAACCTATGCTCGGAGATATTCTCTATTATTTTTTAAATAATAATAAATAATAGTACATATTAATAGTTTACAAATCTTTTTTGAAAGCCTTTTCAAAAAATGTTGTATCTAATAACGTATTAAATAGAATTTTGATATAATAGAAGTATGTTAAACAAAGGAGGAATTTCAATGAAGATAGGATTAGCACTTATTCCGTCACAATCATTTCAAAATGAAGTAGATGGCTATCGTAAGCGTTATGATACTGAGTATGCACGTATTATGCCACATATTACGATTAAACCTCACTTTGAACTTAAAGAAACAGAATTAGATTCATTTAAAGACGAAGTTAAACAAACATTAGATGGATTTAAACCTGTAGAGGTCCACGTGACAAAAGCTTCAAGCTTTAAACCGACAAATAATGTTATTTATTTTAAAGTAGAAAAAACAGAAGAATTAGAAAATTTATTTAATACATTTAATACCGAATCATTTTATGGTAAAGCTGAACATCCATTCGTTCCTCATTTTACGATTGCTCAAGGCTTAACGAGTCAAGAATTTGAAGATATATTTGGTCAAGTGAAGCTTGCAGGGGTAGACCATAGAGAAACCATCGATGAACTTTCATTGTTACATTACAATGAAGATGAAGATAGATGGAACATTGTTGATAGTTTTAAACTAGCATAATATGTATATAAAAAAAGAAGTCAAAACATTTTAGTTTTGACTTCTTTTTTAAGAATATTTTTGATGCTTTCTACTTTTGATAAAATAAATGCCATAAAAAATAGCGAGTAATAGAAAAATCAAAGCTGAGACATAGAATGTATTATTTAATCCATTTGAGAATTGAGCGATAAGGCCTCCGAAAAGAGGACCAATCATTGAACCAAAGCCTTGGACGCTATTAAATACACCCCAAGTTTCTTCTTGTTCAGATGGATCGATATGTCCAGCCATAAAAGTATTCCAAGCAGGTAATAAAATGCCATACATTAAACCTATAAAGGCGGCAACTATCCAAACAACAATAATATTGTTAACTAGTGAGAGACCAAAAATAAATAGCGTAAACAATATGAATCCTACAAAAATAACGGTATACATAAAGCCAGTGCTATTTTTATCGATCATTTTAGATAAAAATAACATTGATATTGCGCAACCAATACCACCAATAGCGATAGCAGCAGTATATTCAATAGTTGTTACCCCTACAACTTTTGTAGCATACGTCGGCAATATTGGAAGTAAAGCTGATATTGAAGCACCTTGCAACAAAATGCCTGGGAATAAAATCATATGACGTTTCATTACCTCTACAATTTGACCCAATTGTTCTTTCACAGGTTTAGTATTATAATTTGTGAGTTTTACATCTACAAAATAATAAAGTATCCATGCAATGATAACGACAAGAGACATCGCAAATGCAAATCGCGTTGGATGTATTTTGACTAGAACATTCATAAACGCCCAGCCTACAAGCAAACCTAATAACCATGAAAAGTATACATAACCCATTTGTTTGCCACGTTGACTTTCTTCCACACTAGATAACATGATTACCCATATTGGACTTACTGCAATCCCTAGCATAATTGCACTAATAATGATAATGATGGGATTAGCTGGAAAGAAAATAATTAGAAACAAGCTTAAAAAAGCTAATAAAAAACCTAAATTAAGGACGATTTTAGTCCCGAATTTCTTTAATAAAAATCCAATCACAAAGTTTGTAGCTGCATCTGAAATAAAATGAATAGATAGTGCTACTGAAGTCACAGCTACAGCGATAGAGGTTACAGTAGGTAAATAGTTAACATAACTTAATACATACATTCCTCTAGCAAATTCCATTAAAAATAAAATAACGAGCATTATTTTAAAGTTTTTACTTACGCTTTTATTGTTTGACAAAGAACTTGGCATATAATGGCACCTTTCCATAAATTTCTTGCTGTTGAGATGAATGATCGAGCATATTCAATAAATCGATACAAAGTCGATGGGTTGAATAATCTACTCTATCTTGACGCATTGTATTTATCATTAAAGTTAATTTGTTCGAATCATGTGTTAATTCAGAGACAATGTCAATTGCATCTTCAGGAGTATCAGCAATTCTACCATACCCTTTTTCTTGGAAATAATACGCATTTTCTAGTTCTTGTCCTGGAGCAGGATTTAAGAAAATCATTGGGATACTTCTTGTCAAACCTTCGGATATTGTAATCCCACCTGGTTTAGTGATCATTAATTGACTTGAAGCCATCCATTCATTCATATGTTTTGTATATCCTAAAATAAGAACGTTGTCGTAAGATTTAAATCTAGCTTCCAAATTACGTTTAAGTCCTTTACTTCTACCACAAATCATAACGACTTGAGAATGAGGACTTTTTTCTAAGATACGTTCTATCATATGTTCAAAACCTTTTGATACTCCAAAAGCACCTGCAGACATAAGAATAGTAGTTTTTTTAGGGTCTAAATGATATTTTTTTAGCCAAGCCTGTTGATCAATATCCGCTTCAAATTTATCAGAAATAGGGATACCTGTGACTTTAATTAAAGATGCCGGTACACCAACGTTTACAAAGTCTTCTTTTGTATCTTCAGTAGCCACATAATATCTATGAGAATTTGGAGTAATCCAGTTCTTTTGTAGACGATAATCCGTCATGACTGTTGCGATAGGAATACGCATGTTAAATTGTTCAGTTAATACTGACATCACGGGCGTTGGAAAAGTCATTAAAATCAAGTCAGGCTTTTCTTTTAAAAGTAGGTTAATTAATTTATTTAAACCATAGTATTTATAAAAACATTTATCTAATTCATCTGGTCGACTATAATAAAAGTTTTTATACATATTTCTAAAATATTTAAAGCTATTGATATACCATTTTTTACAAATAGACGTAAGGATGGGATGTGCTTCCATAAATAAATCATGCTCAATAACAGAAATATGAGATAGATTCATGTCATTCAATTGATTGACAATACTTTGTGTCACTTGTAAATGACCATTTCCAAATGATCCAGTGATAATCAATATCTTTTTATTTTGAGTAACCATTAATAGTCACCCTCCAATAATTTAAGTTTAATCCATCGAATAATGTATTACAGTAAAAAATACATACGGGTATAAATAATATGTATTTTATTCAAGAAAGTCATAAAATTCATTTATAGTGAATTATAGCATATTCGAACAATGATTACTTTAACTTTATACCCTTATCCTAGCACTAATAAAGTGAAATGTATGGGACTTACACTAAGATAAGAAAAAATTTATAAATAATTAACTTGGAATTAATATTAATAATATAGAAGATACAAAAATGATTTGATTTTGAGTAGTTCAGAATTTACTTTTTTAGGTGAGAATAAATTTATCAACAACTTTAAAATGTGTATAATAGAGATATTGAAAAAAAGGAGCGATACATTTTGAATGCGAATGAGTTGTTCAATAAAATAAGAGTTAAACAAGTTATAGGAACTTTAGATATAGATATCACTGATATTACTACAGATTCTCGAACTGCTAGTGGAGAAAGTATCTTTGTAGCCTCTAAAGGATATACTGTAGATAGTCATAGATTTTGTCAAAACGTCATTGACCAAGGAACTAAAATTATAGTTGTAAACCGTAAGCAAGAAGTTAAAGGAGAAGTCACACAAGTTATTGTACCTGATACTTTAAGAGTAGCCAGTATATTAGCGCATACATTATTTGATTATCCAAGTCAACAACTCACTACCTTTGGCGTCACTGGTACAAATGGTAAAACTTCAATCGCGACAATGATTCACTTAATTTATAGAGGATTAGACAAAAATAGTGCGTATTTAGGTACGAATGGATTTCAAATTAATGAAGAAAAAACAAAAGGGGCAAATACTACTCCTGAAACTGTATTGCTTACTAAGAAAATTAAGCAAGCTGTAGATAGTAAAGCTGAAGCAATGACTATGGAAGTCTCAAGTCATGGATTAGCTCTAGGACGATTAAGAGGGGTAGAATTTGATGTAGCTATTTTTTCAAATTTAACCCAAGATCATTTAGACTTTCATGGCACAATGGAAGCTTATGGACATGCTAAATCATTACTATTTAGTCAATTAGGTGAAGATTTATCAAAAGAAAAGTATGTGGTATTAAATAATGATGATGATTTCTCTAAATATTTAGAAACGGTAACACCATTTGAAATATTGACATATGGTATAGATAATGAAGCACAGTTTATGCCTCAAAATATCAAAGAATCTTTACAAGGTGTACAATTTGATTTTGCGACTCCATTTGGCACGTATCATGTTTCATCACCCTATGTAGGTAAATTTAATATCTCAAATCTTATGGCAGCTATGATAGCAGTGTGGAGTAAAGGAGTCGATTTCAAAGATATCGTAGAAGTGGTGAAATCTTTAGAACCTGTTGAAGGGCGTCTAGAGGTTTTAGATCCATCACTTCCAATCGATTTAATTATTGATTATGCACATACTGCTGATGGTATGAATAAACTGATTGACGCAGTGCAACCTTTTGTTAAACAAAAGCTCATCTTTTTAGTAGGCATGGCTGGCGAACGTGATTTAACAAAAACGCCTGAAATGGGCGCTGTTGCATGTCGAGCAGACTATGTTATTTTTACACCTGACAATCCAGCAGATGACGACCCTAAAATGTTGACTGCAGAACTTGCTAAAGGGGCAACACATAATAACTATGTAGAATTTGAAGATCGAGCTGAAGGCATTAAACATGCTATCGAAGTCGCGAATCCAGGTGATACAGTTGTACTTGCTTCTAAAGGTAGAGAACCTTATCAAATTATGCCAGGACACGTGAAAGTGCCACATCGTGACGATTTAATTGGTTTAGAAGCTGCGTATAAAAAGTTTGGAAAATCCAACTATGATCATTAAGCAACTTTCTGAACAAAATGAAATAATCAATGTCTATCTATATGAAAATGTGGATCATTCTTATTATATGATAGCTATTCCAGATATGTTTTGGTCTGTAGAATTAAATGTACAACTCAATGAACAGGAAATAAATGAAGAGTTAATAATGCAATTATTTACATTTAAAGAAGAAAGTGAAGCATTGCGTATAGCTTCTCAGTTATCTAAGTGGATAATAAAGGATTTAAAGGAGAATAATGAATGAGTTTAAAAGAAGAAATAGAATCAAGAAAGACGTTTGCTATTATCTCACACCCGGATGCTGGTAAAACGACGCTAACTGAAAAATTATTATATTTTAGTGGTGCTATTCGTGAAGCGGGTACTGTAAAAGGGAAAAAAACAGGGAAATTTGCAACCAGTGACTGGATGAAAGTGGAACAAGAACGTGGTATTTCTGTGACCAGTTCAGTCATGCAATTTGATTATGATGATTATAAAATTAATATTCTAGATACACCAGGACACGAAGACTTTTCTGAAGATACATACCGAACATTAATGGCGGTTGATAGTGCAGTAATGGTTATCGATTGTGCGAAAGGGATCGAACCCCAAACATTAAAATTATTTAAAGTATGTAAAATGAGAGGCATTCCTATCTTTACTTTTATCAACAAATTAGACCGTGTAGGTAAAGAACCATTTGAACTATTAGAAGAAATTGAAGAAACATTAAATATTGACACCTATCCAATGAATTGGCCAATAGGAATGGGTCAAAACTTTTTTGGTATTATCGATCGTGAGTCTAAAACTATTGAACCTTTTAGAGATGAAGAGAATGTATTACATTTAAATGATGAGTATGAACTTAAAGAAGAACACACTATTAGCAATGATAGTGCTTTCGAACAAGCGATTGAAGAATTTATGTTAGTTGAAGAAGCTGGCGAAAAATTTGATAATGAAGCATTATTAAATGGTGATTTAACTCCTGTATTTTTTGGCTCAGCATTGGCTAATTTCGGGGTTCAAAATTTCTTGAATGCATATGTAGATTATGCGCCTATGCCTAATGCTCGTCAGACGAATGAAGAAGTTGAAGTTAGCCCGTTTGATGACGAGTTCTCGGGTTTTATATTTAAAATTCAAGCGAATATGGATCCAAAACATAGAGATAGAATTGCATTTATGAGAGTAGTCAGTGGCGCGTTTGAAAGAGGTATGGATGTGACCTTGCAACGTACCAATAAAAAACAAAAAATCACACGCTCTACCTCTTTTATGGCAGATGATAAAGAAACCGTCAATCACGCTGTAGCTGGAGATATTATTGGATTATACGATACAGGTAACTACCAAATTGGTGATACATTAGTTGGAGGTAAACAAAAATTTAACTTCCAAGATTTACCACAATTTACACCTGAAATTTTCATGAAAGTCTCTGCTAAAAATGTCATGAAACAAAAACATTTCCATAAGGGAATTGAACAGCTTGTGCAAGAAGGTGCGATTCAATATTATAAAACACTTCATACGAATCAAATTATTCTCGGTGCAGTGGGTCAATTACAATTTGAAGTATTCGAGCACAGAATGAAAAATGAATACAATGTAGATGTCGTCATGGAACCTGTAGGTAGAAAAATTGCACGTTGGATTGAAAATGAAGAGGATATTCAAGATAAGATGAACACGTCACGTTCTATTTTAGTGAAAGACAGATATGATAAGTTTGTTTTCTTATTTGAAAATGAATTTGCTACACGTTGGTTTGAAGAAAAATTCCCAGATATTAAACTATATAGTTTATTATAAAAAATGACAATATAAGGTTTAATTTAAAATAATAATAAAGAAATACAATATTTTTAGCTTTAACATTGTTTATATATAACAAATCTGGTTATAATACTCTTAACAAATAAATACCTATGACTTAATGTCAGAGGGGAGTAACTTGAGAATTTGAGGGGCTATATTACTAACATCTTAAATTCAGCATTTTATCGTCATTACGAAGTTGATACTTCCGGTAAAATGAGCAAATTTGCTAAGTGAGACCTTTGCTATGAATTAGCATAGGTCTTTTTATTTGTAAAAAATAAATAAAGGAGCTGTCTTTTCATGGATCCAAGCTTAATTTTACCTTATTTGTGGGTAATATTAGTGTTAGTATTTTTAGAAGGATTACTAGCAGCAGATAACGCGGTTGTAATGGCAGTAATGGTTAAGCATTTACCACCAGAACAGCGTAAAAAAGCATTATTCTATGGTTTACTAGGAGCATTTATTTTCCGTTTTATTGCTTTATTTTTAATTAGTATTATTGTGAATTTCTGGTTTATTCAAGCGATTGGTGCTGCATACTTAATTTTCATGTCTATTAGAAATCTTTGGAATTTCTTCCATAAGAAAGATGAAGAGGAACAAGTTGGGGATGAACATCATTATGATGAAACTGGCGCTGAAAAGAAAGTAAGTGCTGGAAAATTTTGGGCTACCGTATTTAAAGTAGAGTTTGCTGACATTGCCTTTGCAATTGATTCTATGTTAGCAGCAATGGCTATTGCAGTGACACTTCCTAAGATGGGTATTCATTTTGGCGGTATGGATTTAGGTCAATTTGGAGTCATGTTCATCGGTGGTATGATTGGTGTTATTTTAATGCGTTTTGCAGCAACATGGTTTGTTGATTTATTAAATAAATATCCAGGTTTAGAAGGTGCCGCTTTTGCAATTGTTGGCTGGGTAGGTATTAAATTAGTAGTTATCGTATTAGCTCATCCAGATATTGGCGTATTATCAGAAGACTTCCCACATAGTACGTTATGGCAAGCAATCTTTTGGACTGTAATGATTTTATTAGTTGTGATTGGATGGTTAACATCAGTACGAAAAAATAAAAAGAATGCTAAGCATTAGATGTAATCGATACCTTTTGAAGTTTTTTTATAAAAGACTTCAAAAGGTTTTTTCAATTAATAACTATTTGTCAAATATTTTTAGAAAATATTTGACAATCGTTTGCTTATTAACACTAATGATATTAAAATTTAAGTAATATATAAATAAATTAAGATAGATATATAACCACATAAAAGTAAATCATTTTTTAGTGATATATATTGTGATTTCAAGGTTAGGAGTGGGCATCTTTGGATAATGATAAAAAACAAGTGATACCGCGTAGTAAATATGGGCGTAAACGTCACGAATACTTTCATAATGAAGAACGTGAGGAACGTATTGAACGTGAAAGACAAAAGCGTGAACATTTAGCAGAAAAAGAACAGCATCAAGCAAAAGTAAATGAAGAACGTGTCAAAGATAATTTAAGAAAAGCTAGAATTGAGAAATTAACACAAGAAGAAATTCAACAACAACAACATTTAGCTAAGTTAAGATCAAAAAGAGATGCATCAAACACAGCTAAGAAAAATAATAGGCATCATTTAACTCTGCCTGAAGAACAACACCTTAAACAAGAAGACATACATAATGAGGAATTGAAACAGCAAAAACCAATTTCGAGTAATGACTCAAAAAGTGAAAATGAAACGAATAAATCTATAGAACCAACTTATAGTAGATTGAATAAAAATAATGAATCTCGTCCAAAGTCTAAACAAGAAAAAGACAATCAACATAATGATACAATTAAAACACAATCTAAACATCCAACAATCACTGAAGAATCATACACTTCAACTAAGGATAAAGAATCAATCCATACTGAGAAAGAACAAGTTTCAACTCAGCAACGTTCAACTCAAGTAGAACATACTAAGAGTGAACAATCAAAGCACATATCTAATTCTGATAAGAATACGACAGAAAATATATCGGATCAACAATCTCATGAATCACATGAACAATCATCAAATGATACAAAAAATAAAGTCGTTGACTTTTTAAAAGAACATTGGATTAAAATTTTAATCGCAATTGCGTTAATATTAATTTTAGTTTTAGTAAAAGCTATTTTTACTGAACCTTCACAAGAACAACATTCAAATCAAACACATACACAAGATAAGAAGTACACAACAACTATGAAAAACGCTAATAATACTGTCAGATCAGTGGTAACAGTAGAAAGTGACGCACCTAAGAATACTTCAGTTCAAAAAACAAATTCAAAATTAGATAGTGAACTTGGCTCAGGTGTCGTCTACAAAACTGTAGGCGATACTTTTTTTGTATTAACAAATACACATATTGTTGGTGAAGCAGATAAAGTTAAGATTACATATGGAGAGAATAAAAGTATAAAAGGTGACGTGGTCGGAAAGGATAAATGGTCAGATATTGCAGTAGTGAAAGCAAAAATCAATGATAAAAATATTAATTCTATCCATATTGGAAATTCAGATAAATTAGTTTTAGGGGAATCGATATTAATTGTAGGTAATCCTCTAGGAGAAGAGTTTAGAAATACGGTATCAAAAGGGATTATTTCGGGGCTAAATCGGTTGGTTCCTGTTGATTTTGATAAAGATAATAAAAATGATGAATTGATGCAAACGTTTCAAATTGATGCTTCTGTTAATCCAGGAAATTCAGGTGGGGCTGTAGTTAATAAAGATGGAGAGCTTATTGGTATCGTTTCATTAAAAATTAATATGCCAAGTATAGAAGGAATGGGTTTTGCTATTCCCATTAATGAAGCTAAATCAATCGCTAAAGAGCTTGAGAAAAATGGGAAAGTAAATTACCCCAATACTGGAATAGCTTTAGAAAATGTAAATGATTTAAATCATTATGAACGCTCACTTTTAAAATTACCTAATGATATAAATGATGGGATTTTAGTGAAAAAATTAAAAGATGACGGTTTAGGTAAAAAATCAGGTTTAAAAATTGGTGATGTCATTGTAAAATTAGAAGGTAAAACATTAAAAGATAATTTGCAGTATAGACACATCCTGTTTAACCATCGACAAGATTTAAAAACGTTAACGGCTAAAATTTACAGAGATGGAAATATTCAAGATATAGAAATTAATTTGAAATGACATTGAGGTGACAAACTAATGTCTATTTTCAGTAAATTATTCAAAAAATCAACGCCTCAACAAGGTATTGTTTTATATTATTTAATTGCAATTGTCGTTGCATTTTTATTACTCAATTTACCTTTTGTACATAAACCTGGCGTGAAGGTGAGTCCTATAGATACATTGTTTGTAGCTGTATCTGGAATTAGTGTGACCGGTTTAACGCCAGTCAGTATTATTGATACCTATTCATCATTTGGCCAACTTATCATTTTAATTATCTTAAACATCGGTGGCATAGGCGTAATGGCGATAGGTACAGTGTTGTGGGTAGTACTTGGTAAACATATTGGTATGCGCGAACGTCAACTTATCATGCTTGATAATAATAAAGACACAATGAGTGGGACAGTTAAGCTTATTATTGAAATTGTTAAAACCATCATGACTATCGAAATTGTAGGTGCACTCTTGCTTGCATTTTATTTTTACAGAGACAATCCTGATTTAAAAAATGCTTTAATGCAAGGTTTGTTTGTATCTATTTCAGCTACTACAAATGGTGGGTTAGATATTACTGGCCAATCACTAGTTCCATATGCCAAGGATTACTTTGTACAAACTATTGTAATGTTTTTAATTATTCTTGGATCAATTGGTTTTCCAGTATTACTTGAAATCAGAGCTTATATACGAAATAGAGTAAGTCATTTTAGATTTTCTTTATTTACTAAAATTACAACAACGACTTACTTTTTCCTATTTATATCTGGATTTTTATCTATTTTAGCACTTGAGTACAATCATGCATTCAAAGGATATAATTGGCATCAATCTTTATTCTATGCATTATTTCAATCTGCAACTACACGTAGTGCTGGATTACAAACCATTGATGTGACACACTTTAGTGATGCAACAAATGTCATTATGAGTATTCTCATGTTTATTGGATCTTCTCCGAGTTCAGTAGGAGGAGGTATTCGAACAACGACATTTGCGATACTTATTTTATTTGTGATTAATTTTAATAACAATACAGAAAAATCATCGATTAAAGTATTTAATAGAGAAATTCATACCATCGATATACAGCGTTCTTTTGCTGTGTTTATAATGGCGACAGTACTTACTTTTGTAAGTATCATTATTATATTAGCAGCAGAAGCCAATAATTTATCATTCTTACAGGTATTTTTTGAAGTCATGTCTGCATTTGGAACATGTGGCTTATCACTTGGGGTGACAGATAATATTAGCAGTATTACCAAGGTCGTCTTAATGCTTCTTATGTTTATAGGACGTGTCGGTTTAATATCATTTATTATTATGATATCTGGGCGTAAAGAACCTGATAAATTTAGTTATCCAAAAGAGAGAATTCAAATTGGATAACTAAAAAAGGAAAGTGGGATACATTCATTTTGAATTCGTTATCCCACTCTTTTTTGTATGTAGATAGTTATGTTTTAAATAAAAAAAGAATATCGTTATTGAAATGAATCGTGATACCAATTAAAAAAACCTTTTCTTAGTTTTAGCAACTAAGAAAAGGTTTTTATCCATGAAAGATAAGTAATAAAATGATGGCAACAATTTGACCTAAAGACGATGTAACAATACGTCTTGTATACTGATAACTCAATGATAATATGACTTGAGCTATAAAGATAAAAATAACAATCCACCATTTATCAAGATAGATAAATAAAGAACTAGAACATAATGCAGGTATTAAAATTGTTAGCCAGCGAGGTAGTCTAAATTTATTTAACTCTTTTTGTAAGACAGCACGCATGTATAACTCATGACAAGGGATGACAAATAAGATAGTAACTAACATTTGCCATTTAAAATATACACCTGTTCTTGATAATTCTTTAATTAATTCGGTATAAGTAATTTGTGACGATATAAGTGAAAATATAAGTTGTATTATCACTAATACAACACCTGTGATTACGCCCACACCAATAGAGGTTAATAGACGTTTTGATGTGATATCACGTTGATAAAATACATAACTAATGCCAGCAATTAACATTATACCAGTATATAAATACCAATATTCTTGATGTTCTCCCCACATTATAAATAAGATAAGATGAAATACAATAAAACTTGCAACAAACCAAATTAAGGGTTTAGATGTATTTTTCATTTAATATTAACCTTCTTATTCAACGATTTTATATCGTTTGTGATTAATAACTGTTTTTTCAGGTAAATCTAGTTCATTAAAATTTTCCATAATTGTCAAATCAACAATAACTGAATTATCATTAATTTTTTCAACACGGCCTCTTAAACCGTCATAAAATTCTACAATATTTCCAACTTCTGCAACAGTCATTTCGAGTCCTCCTCAAATCATAGCTAGACTATATTGTACTAAAATTTACACTACAAATAAACAAATATATACTAAAATCAGAAAATATTATATTATTTTTGAAAATAATGCCATAATTAAGTTAAATAATCGATAGTGGAAGATATATTGCATTATTAAATTTTAAAAGAAAGAGAAAGGTGAGAGCTATGAAATTTGTAAGTAATAATAATATTACTGATCCTACAATTAACTTAGCCATGGAAGAATATGTACTTAAATATTTACCTGCAGATGATAGTTACTTTTTATTTTATGTTAATGAACCCTCAATCATTGTAGGTAAAAATCAAAATACAATTGAAGAAGTTAATAAACAGTATGTAGATGAGCATCATATTCATGTTGTACGACGAATTTCTGGAGGAGGAGCTGTGTACCATGATAAAGGCAATTTGAATTTTAGTTTTGTAACGAGTGATGATGGTAACAGTTTTCATAACTTCAAGAAATTTACTGAGCCTATTGTTCAAGCTTTACAATCTATGGGTGTAGATGCAGAAATGACAGGCCGTAATGACATTCAAGTAGGCGCAGCTAAAATTTCTGGAAATGCTATGGTTAAGGTTAAAAATCGTATGTTTAGTCATGGTACATTAATGCTAAATAGTGATTTAGAAGAAGTACAAAACGCATTAAAAGTGAATCCTAAAAAAATTCAATCTAAAGGTGTGAAGTCTGTACGTAAACGCGTAGCAAATATTGAAGAATTTTTAGATGACTCTATTACAATTGATCAATTTAAGCAAATTATTTTAAAAAACATCTTTGGTGAGCATGAAGTAGAGGAATATCATTTAACGGAAGAAGACTGGAACAATATTAAGCAATTAAGCAATGAAAAATATCGCACTTGGGATTGGAATTATGGTAAAAATCCGAAATATAATTTTGAACGTGACGAGAAGTTTGAAAAAGGATTCATTCAAATTAAATTTGATGTCAAAAAAGGAAAAATTGAGCATGCTAAAATCTTTGGCGATTTCTTTGGAGAAGGAAATGTCAATGAATTAGAAGATGCTTTAGTAGGAACATTACACGATTATACTCATATAAAAGAAGTAATGGAAGACTATGACTTTTATCATTACTTTGGTGATATTGATAAAGACAGTATATTGAAGTTAATGGCGTATTAGTTTAAATATAAAAAAGGAGTCAAATTGTAGAAACATTGGCTCTTTTTTTATAAAAAAAACTCTTTACTTAAAAAGTAAAGAGTCAAATGACGGAAACGGAGGGATTCGAACCCTCGCGCCGCTCTCGCGACCTACACCCTTAGCAGGGGCGCCTCTTCAGCCAACTTGAGTACGTTTCCATATGGCTCCGCAGGTAGGATTCGAACCTACGACCGATCGGTTAACAGCCGATAGCTCTACCACTGAGCTACTGCGGAATAATATAACGTGTTCTTCAATCAATACAAATACAATTATATCAATAATCTTAAAATTTGCAAGAGATTATCTTTAAAAAATATACGGAACATTTACACTAAATTAATATAATCGTTCCGTATATTTTAAAAATAAACATACAGCTATTTATCTTCTAATAAAGAATAGTGTGAAAGTGCCTCAAAAATATTTAAAGATGTTTTTTCATAATCGATTGGCATATCTGGATTATTAGATTTCATTCTTGCTTGTTTATCAATCATATAGTAATAGAAAATAGAATTAGAATATTGATGCCATAAACTATGAAAAGATACATTTAATGTTAGTGCTTCTTGATTTGCAAAGATAATTTTACTCTTTCTGTTTTTTAATGGCTTAATATCAGAAATATAATGCATATTAATCCATATATTTTCTTCTAAACGGTCTGAATGTGTTGGGAAAAAGTAAGTTGGAAACAATGGTGTGAGAAGGATGGGAGGTTTACTAGTTATTCCAGCAATGCGTTGAGTTTCAGCTTTCTTGCTTAAGTAGTTATTGCCATAAAATCTACAAGATCGTTCAATAATTTTTTGAGTTTTAAAAGGACTTATTTCTCGTGAGGTATCGAATTTGAGGATTTCTGAGCCGTTCGGTTGTTGATGATCGTCAAATGTAGGTCTAATCACCATATCACCTTTACGTATGACATAAATCGTATTAGGAGGTTTATTGAACTGAGTCATAAGATCAGCTCCTTATTTAATTATTTATTATTAAACACGAAGAGTGATTAATAATATAAAATTATTATATAAAAAAAGTATATGTTGTCAAGTTATTATTTAAAAATAAAATTACACTAATTTATTTAGAAAAGTCTGAATATTCATTGATTTCAAAATAAAAAGCTTGTATACTATTTTTAAATTAATAGAAAGGTAGTGAATCTTATGTATTACAATACAAATGTTAAACATACCACACTAGAAGAATTTGTAACGACGGTGAATGATTTAGGTGTAGAACTTGTGATTGACGAAGCGTTACGTTTAGAAAGAAAGAAACAACTTGTAACATTAATTGATGAAGCTTTGGTTAATAGAAATGAAGATGATTTTAATCAATATACTACTGAATTAAAACATTTGGAGGCATTTCTCAATGAGTAAATCCGGTTCCAATGAATCACTATAAAAAGGTCTATTCTCTAAAATAAAGTGAATAGACCTTTTTAAATTATTTTCTTTTTGAATTTCCTTCTATTTTATTTTTAATCCATTTTAAGACATAGCCTGTAATAATTGTTCTCACAATACGTTTAATAAAGTTTTTCATAGTCACATTCTCCTTTTTAAAACTATTATTAATTTATACCCCATTTTCTTTAATTTAAAGAAGAAAGTTTAAAAACTTTCGCTTGTTTTTATCTGGGTATAAAAATATATCCATTATTATCAGCTTTAGTAGTAAAGATAATGATAATGCCATGAATAATCGAAACAATTGTTGGAATAAGTGTCCAAAAGAAGACCAAATGTAATACACCTTGTCCAACTTTATCTGCATAGAACTTGTGAATCCCAACACCACCTAAGAACAATGCACATAATACATATAATGTTTTGTTTACTCTCATATTATGGATGCCTCCTTATTTTTATATTGTAAGTAATTTATGACTAAAATCAAGAATGTCACTTATAAAAGAATCAGTTTATACTTACTATAATATTTAATTTCTTGTAAGAAGATGAGTATGATGTAGATGGAGGGATAAATATGATTAGAAAAGCGACACCAAGTGATAATAAGCAAATTGCAAAACTTTATTATTTAATATGGAAAGATATGGAACTTGACATTGTAAAGGAAATTTCTAAAAAACGTATGATTAATTTGCTTGAACTTAGTATAGTTAATGTACATTATCGTACCTATTATAAAAATATATGGGTATATGAAAAGAATAATGAAGTGGCCGGTTGTATTATCGCTTATGATGGTTCAAAAGAAATGGAGTACGAAGAACAATGGAACCAACTGCCTCTTGAAGAAGATATCAGATTAGTTGGAACACCTTTACCTATAAAAGAAGCTAAAAATGATGAGTGGTATATTGAAGCAGTGGTCACATCGCCTGATTATAGAGGACAAGGTATTGCGACACAATTGTTGGAACACTTGATCACCACAAGTTTTAATAAAAAATGGAGTTTAAATTGTGATTATAATAATGAGAAAGCACTTAAACTTTATAAACAACTAGGTTTCAAATGGGTTGAAGATATTAATTTATATGGCCATGATTATCTACATATGATATATATATAATAATAAAAAAACTAGCATTGTTAAAACACAATGCTAGTTAAAACAAATTAGATTCCACCTAAAAGTGCGCTGATATAAATACCCAAAGCGTACAAAATACCAAAGACTGTATTCGTTTTGCCAGTCGCTGCCATCGCTGGCATCATGCTTGCTGGTGTATCATTTTTATTAAAACGACGAATTGCTTTGATTGGCATTGGGAATGAGAATAATACTAACAAGTAGAATAATGAGCCGCCTGATTTGAATAAAGCAGTAAATATTACGATTAAGTAAGCTAAGATATACATTGCTGCCATAAACGTAATAGAAGCTTTTTTACCTAATAAAATAGATAAGGTTTTACGACCACTTGCTTTATCTTTAACACGGTCACGAATGTTATTAGCCATATTAATTAACCCGATTGTAATGACAATAGGTAAGCTAATCCAAACAATAAAACCATTCACATTACCTGTTTGAATAAAGAATGCAAGTAAAATGATAATCATACCCATAAATAATCCGGAGAATAATTCACCAAATGGCGTCCATGAAATAGGAATAGGTCCACCAGTATATAAATAACCAATTGCCATACATACAATACCAACTGGAATAATCCAAAATGAACTATTAACAGCTAGATATATACCAAGTAAAGCGGCAATAATATAAAAAGCAATTGCTAGATTCATGACAAGTTTTGGACTCATACCATTTCGAACAATCGCGCCACCGATGCCTACAGATGTATGATCGTCTAATCCTTTTTTAAAATCATAATATTCATTAAACATATTAGTCGCTGCTTGAATTAAAAGGCATGCGATTAACATTGCTAAGAATAGGCTGAATTTAATATGATCTTGACTGCCCAGTAAGAAAAGTTTAGCTGTCGCTGTTCCTACTAATACAGGGACAATAGACGCGGTTAAAGTATGAGGTCTCATTAAATGCCAATATTTTCTAACAGTTGAATATTGTTGATATTGATCTGCCATAATGTAATCTACCTCTTATAATATAAAGTTTTAACATATGTATTTTATAGGAATAGGTAAGAAAGGTCAATCAACGTGAAATATTTCTCTAAATTGATTAAGCAATTATGATACGATGAATAACGAAAAATGTTACAATACTTTAATGAGTAAAAAAAGATAATGAAAGAAGTGAAATGAATGGCTGCCAACCTAATGGAAGACAAAATTATGGAATCTATATATGAAAGCAATAAAAACTGGGTTTCTGTTGAAGTCGTGTTAAATAAATCTTTAACACCAAGTGAATTATTTAATTTAACTGAAAAACAAGCTGGAGATCGATTTTATTTGCGATTAAACGATAATATGTCTTCATTTTTCGGCTATCATGCAATTCAAAGGTTTAAGAATAACTTTGAAAATAAACAATCTATCTTTCGGGAATGGGAAAAATTTAAAAACGATGTAGAACTAATTCATGTTAATACGCAAAAGCATCACCTTAAAATAGTAGGGGGATTCCAATTTTCAAATCATAAGTCTGATGATGAGTGGCGTGAATTTGGGATTAATCATTTTGTGGTACCTGAAGTACTTATTTCTTCAGTTAACAATCAAACCATTTTGACATATACAGTTGAAAAAGCTCAATTTGAAATGGAAAAATTAAATCAAATTATTAATTATTTTGAAAATACTCAAGTCGATACGACAGAACGAGAGACAGCTTTAGGCAATGTAACACGCATGGAAGATATTTATGTTGATGAGTGGAAAGATCTTGTAAGTCATACGATTGAACAACTTGATAAAGATCAAAAAGTAGTGCTTGCGAGACGTCGTTTAATTAAGTTTGATAAGCCAATTAGTATTCCTTATGTACTTAATCGTGCGTTAAACAATGAGAAAAATAGTTACTTATTTATTCTAGAGTCTAACCAATCTGTATTCTTCTCTCAAACACCAGAGCAATTATTAAAAGTTGAAGACGGTGTATTATCTACGAAGGCTGTAGCAGGAACCATTCCTCGAACACAAGATGCTGAAAAAGATGAAAAAAATGTTCAAGCATTTCTACAAGACAGTAAAAATCTAGGTGAACATCAATTTGTCGTTAGAAGTATTTTAAATGATATTGAACCTTATGTAGAAAATGTAGAGTACAATCAAAAACCTAATATTTTAAAAAATGATCATATGTATCATTTGTATACTGAAATAAAAGGAACATTATTGAATCATTCGTATATTAGTTTAATTGATGAGTTGCATCCTACACCTGCCTTAGGTGGTTATCCTAAGAAAGAAGCAGTTGATTATATTGAAAAAAATGAGTTTGGCACACGAGGATTATATGGGTCTCCAGTTGGATATATCGATGTAGATGATGATTGTGAATTTATTGTGGCTATTCGTTCTATGTTAATTAAACAAAATCAAACTACTTTATTTGCAGGTTGTGGTATCGTAAAAGATTCTAATGCTGAAAGTGAAGTTGAAGAAACGTCGGTGAAATTTTCACCAATGATGAATGCTTTAGGAGTAGTGAATGAGAATGAATCATAAAGAAGCTTTAACTAAACAAGTTTATACATTTGCATCAGAGTTATATGCCTATGGTGTGCGAGAAGTCGTTATTAGTCCGGGCTCACGTTCGACTCCTTTAGCGATTGCATTTGAAGCGCATCCAAATATAAAAACTTGGATACATCCTGATGAACGTAGCGCAGCTTTTTTTGCTTTAGGATTAATTAAAGGAAGCGAACGTCCAGTTGCGATTTTATGTACTTCTGGAACAGCGGCTGCTAATTACACGCCAGCTATAGCCGAAAGTCAAATCAGCCGTATACCGCTTATAGTATTAACTAGCGATCGTCCACACGAACTTAGAAGTGTAGGCGCACCACAAGCGATTAACCAAGTCAATATGTTTGCAAATTATATTAACTTCCAATTTGATATGCCTGTAGCTGATGGCAGTCAAGAAATGCTCAATACTATCAATTATCAAATGCAAATTGCAAGTCAATATTTATATGGTCCACACCGTGGTCCAATACATTTTAATTTACCATTTAGAGAACCGTTAACACCAGATCTTGAAATGACTGAGAATTTAAAATCTGAACATAAAATATTGCCTCATTATCAAAAAAATATAGATATACAAGATATAAAAAATGTATTAAAAGATAAGAAAGGTCTTATTATTGTAGGGGATATGCAGCACCAAGCAGTCGATCAAATTTTAACTTACGCTACAATTCATGATTTACCAATTCTTGCAGATCCACTTAGTCAATTACGCAAGTTTAACCATCCTAATGTTATTACAACATATGATTTATTATACCGTTCTCATTTAAATATTGATGCTGATTTTATTATACGTGTAGGTAAACCAGTTATTTCTAAAAAATTAAATCAATGGCTTACACGCACAAATGCATTTCAAATATTAGTTCAAAATAATGATAAAATTGATGTATTTCCAACACCGCCACACATCTCATATGAAATATCAGCAAATGATTTCTTCAGAAGTTTAGTGAATGAACCAACAGTAAATCGTAAGGATTGGATTGAACGTTGGCAATCTATAGAAGCACAATCTCGTAAAGCAATCACTCAACATATGTCTCAAGCGACAGATGAATCAGCATTTGTAAGTACACTGATTCAAAAACTCACTAAAGATGATGCATTATTTGTAAGTAATAGTATGCCTATTCGTGATGTAGATAATTTATTATTTGATAGTGAAGTAGAAGTGTATGCTAATCGAGGTGCAAATGGTATTGATGGCGTTATTTCTACTGCTTTAGGTATGGCAGTACATAAAAGAGTGACATTACTGATTGGAGATTTAGCTTTTTATCATGATATGAATGGATTATTAATGGCTAAATTAAACGATATTCATATTAATATTGTTATACTTAACAACGATGGTGGAGGTATATTTTCTTATTTGCCTCAAAAAACAGCAGCAGAGCAATACTTTGAACGTCTATTTGGTACACCAACTGGACTAAATTTTGAGTATACTGCCATGTTATATGATTTTTCATTTAAACGTTTGAATAATATTACCGATTTTTCTCAAGTATCATTTTCAAATATGAATTCATATATATATGAAATGATTACAAATCGTGAAGATAACTTAGAACAACATCAACTTTTATATCAGAAATTGAGTGAGATTTTAAATGTTACATTATAATTTTTATAAATCTGATCATCCAAGCAATCAATTATTAATTTTACTTCATGGTTTTATTAGTGATAGTCAAACGTATATGAATCATATAGAGGCTTTTCTTACTCAATGTAATATTTTAACTATTGATTTACCTGGACATGGCAAAGATGACTCACCTATAGATCAAACATGGGACTTTCCGTATATAACGGAACAAATAAATCGAGTTTTATCTCAATTTGAGAAATATAAATTCAGTTTATTAGGCTATTCAATGGGTGGGCGCGTAGCACTTTACTATACAATATATGGTCAATATGAAATCAAACAGTTAATATTAGAAAGTACATCGCCAGGCATTGCTGACGAAGCCTTACGTAAAGAACGACAGGCTATCGATCAAGCACGTGGACGTGTATTAGAAATAGCTGGAATTGAAGTGTTTGTAAATGATTGGGAAAAACTCCCTTTATTTCAAACACAATATCTATTAGATGATAATAAAAAACAGGCAATGCGTCGTATGCGACTTTCGCAGGATCCTAATAAATTAGCGAAAGCTTTAAGAGATTATGGGACTGGACATATGCCTAATTTATGGGGAGATATTAAGCGTATAAAAAGTGATTGCCTTATTCTAGCAGGAGAATTAGATGAAAAATTCGTTAATACTGCTAAAAAAATGGCACAAGAAATTAAAAACTATCAAATTCGTATTTTAAAAAATGTAGGTCACACAATTCATGTGGAAGATGAAGCGGAATTTGATACAATAGTATTAGGCTTTTTAAAGGAGGAGCAAAATGACTAGACAGTGGGAAACACTAAAAGAATATGATGAAATTAAATATGAATTCTTCGAAGGAATTGCAAAAGTAACAATTAACCGACCAGAAGTACGTAATGCATTTACACCTAAAACAGTAGCTGAAATGATTGATGCATTTACTAGAGCACGTGATGATCAAAATGTTTCTGTTATTATCTTAACAGGTGAAGGCGATAAAGCGTTTTGTTCAGGCGGAGATCAAAAGAAACGTGGACATGGTGGTTATGTTGGTGAAGACCAAATTCCTCGTTTAAATGTATTGGATTTACAACGTTTAATTCGTGTTATTCCTAAACCAGTTATTGCAATGGTTAGAGGTTATGCAATTGGTGGAGGTAACGTATTAAATGTAGTATGTGACTTAACAATTGCTGCAGATAATGCAATCTTTGGTCAAACTGGACCTAAAGTAGGTTCATTTGATGCTGGTTATGGTTCAGGATACTTAGCTCGTATCGTAGGCCACAAAAAAGCACGTGAAATTTGGTACTTATGTCGTCAATACAATGCTCAAGAGGCATTAGAAATGGGCTTAGTTAATACTGTAGTACCTTTAGATAAAGTAGAAGATGAAACAGTAGCTTGGTGTAAAGACATTATGAAACATTCACCAACAGCATTACGTTTCTTAAAAGCTGCAATGAATGCAGATACAGATGGTTTAGCTGGTTTACAACAAATGGCTGGAGATGCTACATTACTGTATTATACTACTGATGAAGCAAAAGAAGGTCGTGACGCATTTAAAGAAAAACGCGATCCTGATTTTGATCAATTCCCTAAATTCCCATAAACAATAGTAATAAAAAAACGCAAAATTGACTTAGTCAATCTTGCGTTTTTTTTAATTATCTAACACGTTAGGATAGTGTTCTTTTAAATATAATTCTAAACGACGCATACCTTCTTTTAAGACGTTCATTTCATAAGCATAAGAAATACGAATATAGCCTTTTCCTATATCTGTGAAAGAAGAGCCTGGCACCATCGCAACATGTGCCTCTTCCAGTACATTGACACAAAAGTCAAAATCATTATTAGTGAATCGTTTAATACTTGGGAAAATATAAAATGCACCTTCAGGTTGAGCTTCAAGTTCGAATCCTAGAGATAACAATTTAGCTTTTAAATAATCACGGCGTTCAATATAAGCTTTGTTCATATATTTTGGTGCTTCTAAGCCCTCATTTAATGCAGTGATACAAGCAATTTGAGCAGGAACATTAGCACAAATACAGTTATATGCATGCATGAAAGTTAATTTTTCAATTAAATATTCAGGACCGATTAAAAAACCGATACGGATGCCTGTAGCTGAATGTGATTTACTTAAGCCACCAATGAGTAATAGTTGGTCACGTATCTCTTCATATTCTGCGAAAGAAGTATGTGTTCCTGTAAACGTATTTTCAGCATATATTTCATCACTGATAATAAATATTTCTTTAGTTTTTAAATAATGTACAAGGGCTTCAACTTCTGAGCGCTCTAATATAACACCAGTTGGATTAGTAGGGTAATTTAATAAAATTGCTTTAGTTTGATTAGTAAAGTAAGTTTCAATTAGCTCAGGTGTTACCTTAAAGTCAGAATGTGTGGTATCAATATAAATAGGTTTACCACCTAAAGTTTCAACTAATGGAATATATCCGGCATAAATAGGACCAGGGATTAAAATTTCATCTCCAGGTTCGATTATACTTCTTAGCGATGTATCTAACGCTTCACTTGCACCGTTTGTAACAATAATTTCTTCTTCGCTATAAAAAAATCCATATCTACGTTTAAAATATTGACTAATCGCTTGACGCGTTTCAGTAAGACCTTTGTTATGTGAATAACTTGTTTTATCTTCACTTATTGCATTAATATATGCTTGCTTAACCACATCAGGCATTGGAAAATCAGGTTGGCCAATAGTTAAATTAACACAGTCGTCAATATTTTTTATTCGACTTGAAAACTGTCGGATACTTGGCGCTCTTAAAAACTTAGAATTTGAATTTAAAGTTAATTTCATATTTACACCTCTAAATATAATCATTCAAAGTATTATGACCTCATTACTTTGAAATAGAATATAATTATCATATCATATTTTTATTTATAATATTTAATTAATAAAATCTCATTTTCTCTCAATTTAAATAGAAAAATTAGAAATCGTGTATAATGAATAGATAATATCATATTATTAAAATGAATTTAGTCAATTTATTGAATAGTATTGTCTAATTATAAAATTAACTTTATAATATAAACAATTACTAGAGTGGAGTAGAACAGCTATGTATAATCAACTAGAAAAACTTATTACCCTAACAAACAATGATCTTAATTTAGTAAATAGACGCTTTGGCCAACGGACTGATATAACAAATGACCAACTGGAATTATTAAGAATTCTTTATAACTATGATCGATTATCACAATATGATTTAACAATGAAGATTAGTAGAGAGCAGTCCATTGTATCTCGTTGGATAAAGAAATTAGTTCATAAAGGTTATATTACAAGTCAACAGTCACACGAAGATTTACGTTGTAAGGATTTATGTTTAACAACTGAAGCTAGAGATTTAATTAAACAAATCAATATAGCAAGATGTGAATTAATCGAAGCGAGATGTCAATGTTTAACAGAAGAGGAAATCAATAATTTGAATCATCTTTTAAATAAACTTAATAGTCGTCATCTTTATATCTAACATAGCACCCATCTTATTGTTCTTTATAACATAGTCCAATAAGATGGGTGCTTGTATGAAATATAAAATTTAGAGCAAAAAAGCATCTGAGACAGAAATAAGTGTCTCAGATTCTTTTAAGTATGGGTAGGCGATAACTGAAGGGCAACTGAATTCAGTCTCACTCCCAAGTAGTATTATTGATTAAATACTGGTATTTCAAAATATTTACCAACTGAATTAATTTGATCGTATAAGTATTTTAAACCTTCAGCATTCACATTTGCCCAATTAATATCAGTAGCATATTGATGTGTACCAGGTTGATCAGGATTCCAACGCATTTTATAAAGTGTATTTTGACCAGATTTAATATAATCTTGAGCAATAAATTTAGCTCCATCAATAATAGCTTTAGAAATACTATTCCAGCCAGATCGTTTTGCGTAATTAATTCCATTTACAAGTGGTGCATAATCATAAGCACCAATACCATATACATTATAGTATTTAATAGGGGAATTAGAAACGACTTGATTATTAACCAAATTTGCACCTTTAGCAAGTTTAGATTGGCCATTACCCGTTTCAAGTAGAGCATGAGCAATTAAGTAAATTTCATTAACACCTGTCAATTTTGCAGCATTAGCAAATGCTTGACCTTGGTTTTCTAACATTCCCTTACCTTTAAGTAGTCGATTTAAACGATCTACAGATAATGATTGTGGGCGATCTAAACGTAAAAATTGATATTTTAAAGTTGGATGTTTAGCAAGTGTTTTCGCGTTCATCGCATTTTTAATTTCACTATACGTTGCATTTGACCAACCGCTATTATTACGTTGAACTTGTGGTGGTGCACCGTAAACATTTTGTTGAATTTTAGTGACATCATCAAGTGTTCTATAGTTTTTAGATAGTTTAACTAATTGTTGTTGTAAATCGCTTTTCTTAATCCATACTGATTTACCATTACTTAATTTACCATAATACCAAGTGATACCATTTACTACTTTTCGTTTTGTAACTTGAAAAATTTGTTCATTAAATGGCTTGAGTAAGTACCCTTTAGCTGAAGTAGGGTCGTCATAGTAAAAACTATTACCATTAGTTATAACTAAATCATCGTTATAGTCTTCTACTGTATCGAAAGATGAAGCGTTAGTTAAATCATTTAGTGCAATCCAACCTGTTTGATTATTAACTGTACCGTATAAATACGTTTTACCATCAACAATTGTCGATTTAGAAGCTGTGAAAGTTTGATTAGCAATGTTGTTTTTATCTAATCGTTGTTGATTAGTGCCCCAAGCAATCGTATACAAGCCCTTATTATTTTGATTGACAGTATAAGTACCTTTCACTTTTTGTTCTTTATCTAAATTTTTAATATTTAAGTCTTTAACATTATACCAACCTAATGGGGTATTTCCAGAAGTACTAGATAATAAAACATATGTATTATCATCTAATTTTTTTTCTTTAGTTACAACATATGTTTTGTTAGCATATTGCTTTGCATGCTTACCACTTGCATCGTAAATACTTGAACGTATACCATCATTTGTTGAATTTACTTGAGCAATTTTTGAAACAGTTTGAACACTACTTGTTTTTTGACTCGTTTTTACAGTTTGAACATCGTCTGATAAAATCCAGCCCCAAACATTATTGATAACACCGTGAAGATACGTATTTGAGCCTACTTTTAAAGCGTCTATAGATTTTAGAACATCTCCCTTTGAAGGAACAGTTGCTTTAATTTGAGACGAACTGCCCCAAGGTGTTTCATATATATTACTATTTCCTTTGATATTGTAATTTTTAATACCATCATTTATAGGTGTTGTAGTTTGAATATTAATTTCTGATGAAGGAATCCAACCGTGTGATTGATTACCATTAAAGTCAGAAATCAAATAAAAGTTTTTATTATTTAATGTCGCTTTTTTAGTTACACGATAAGTATTACCGTTAATAGAAGGATTTATTTTTCCTGATGAGTCATATACTGTTGTGTAAGCACCACTATTTTTTTTAGCTACTTGTCCTAAAGTGTTATTTAATTGAGAAACATTAAGTACATTAGTTGTATCCGCTTTGTTTTGAATATCATTTAAATAATATTTACTTACCCAACCAGTTAAACCATTTACTGAACCATATACATAAGTTGATTTACCTACTTGTTGTGATGCACTCGCTTTAAATGGAGATTGATTTGATTTAGATACTGTTCCAGCAATTTGATTATAATTACCCCATGGAACCGTGTATAGTGTCGTTCCAGGTTTAATAGTATACGATTTATTTACTTTTGTTTTAGAAGTAGTAGTATTATAAATCGTTTCACTTTGTTTAACCCATCCATATAATTTTCCACTATTATAATCGGATACTAGGTAATATTTATCTTTACCAAGCTGTGCAGATTTTGTAACTGCTAAAGTATTATGAACTTGATTCGTTGTTTTTCCCTTAGAATCATATACAGTAGTATAAAGACCGCTATTATCTGATTTAATTTGAGCTAAGCCATTATTAGATGTTACTGTTAATTTTTTATTATTTACACTTGGTTTAGTAGTAGGAGTTGAATTATTTGTAGATGTTGTACCCCATGGTGCAACTTTACCCATTTTAATTAAATATTTTTCGTTAATTAAATCATATAATTCATCATAACTATAATTATGATTACTCAAGTAGGCATGTGGATCAGCGTGATCTGTACCTCCAAGATAACGACTAATAGCATAATGAGTCCATACTGTTCCTTTAGCATCATATTCAGCACTATCTGGTTTTAATCCATAATATTGTAATTGTGTAGCAGCGTAATCTGCATAGTTATTCATTGAACGTGCAAATGAAGCATAATCATGTGTATGAACAATTTCAACATTAATAAAACGATTATTTCCATATGGTCCAGCTCCCCAAGATAAATAATCAGTAGGGGCAGTTTCAATAATACGATTTCCATCTACAAATGCATGTACAAACGCATTTGTATAATTATTTCTCATATAATTAATTTCGCCTTCAATCGTTGAATTGTCATTTGCAGTATCATGCACGACGATGCCTTCAGGTTTTCCTACTCCATTTCGATACCCATATTTAGGGAAGTAAGATGTATAATGTTCTTCAATCGAAGGAGCTTTCAAATTATTTGAGCGAATATAATTATTAATTGAAGATTTAACTTGTGGTACATATTTTGGTAGTGAAGAAGTAGTTGAATATGTACTTACTGTAGCTGGACCACCTTTTCCACCGATACCTTTATACACTGATGATGTAGAGTCAGAGACAGATGCATCATTTGATTGAGTTGAAGTTGTAGTTTTATTATTAACATTAGTATTATTTAAAGCTGCACTGTATGCACGTACTTTTAAAGTATTATGCATTGGTGAAGTTTGAGTATTATTATTTTGAAGAGTAGTATCTTCATTGTTAACTGTAGTGTTGTCTGATTTATTTGATAAATTGTTAGACGTACTGTCACTTTCAGTAGTAGAAGTAGAAGATGTTGATACTTTATTATTGTCATTATTTGTCGTTGTCGTATCATCATCTACTTTTTGTTGCTTATTATTAACGAAAGTAGTGCTTGATTGAGTTTTTGATATGCTATTGTTTTGACTATCTACGTTATTTAATGTTGTTTTAGGCTCATCTGTATTTAACTTTTGTGTATTTGAAACTTGAGCACTTTCATTATGAGTTGGTTGTGTTTCAGTAGTTACATGATTTGAATTTATTTTATTATTAGACTCTGCTGAGGTAACTAATTTAGTTGAATCAGTTGAAGTAGTAGAGGTAGTAGTTACTTCATTATTATTATGTTTTGTATTATCAGATTGATAATTTGATATTGTATCATTGTTTTTAACTGTATCATTAGTATTAGAACGCGTTGAGTTATTTTGAGATGACGCTGATTGATTTAAGTGATCTAATTTTGCATCATATGTGTATGTATTATTAGTAGTATTTGATTTTACTAATGTAGGGTCTTGGTAAGTTTGCACCCCAGAAATATTTTGAGCTGCATTACTGACTTGATGTTTAGCTACATTGGCATTTTCAATATTTTGTTGATCATCGATTACATTATTAGCAGCCTCTTGTTTGTTTTCAGAGGCTTCAGCATGATGTGTAGTAAATGCTGCACCAAATAAAGTAAGGGCGATCATTGATGGGAATTTAAAGCTAAATTTTTTCGACATAATAGTTGCTCCTTTTTTAATTTACTTTTTTATTATAACGTCAAGAAAAGTAAGAGTAATTATTTTTAACTAATTTGTAAACTAAATTTAATTTTGTTTTTAAAAATATCTACCTGGTGTAAATGGAATTCAAGTATCGAAAAATGTAATTTAAATTATTTTATACATTTTAATATGAACAATATTTTCTTCTTGAAAAGGAAGACCAATACTAACATAACCTAGTTTTTCATAGAACGGTTTAGCTTGTAGTTGTGCGTTTAAAATAAGTTTATGATGATGTTTTCGTTTTGCAATACTTTCAATCGTGTTCATTAATGTTTTACCGAATCCTTTATTGCGATAAGGTTTTAAAATTGCTACACGTTCTACTTTTATACCATCTTCATATGGACGAAATCGTGCACAAGCAAATGGATGATTATCGTGATATCCAATAATATGAGTAGAAGTATTTTCAAATGCATCTAATTCGTTTTCTAATGGAACCCCTTGCTCTTCTACAAAAACTGACTTTCTAATTTCAAAACAGTCAGAAAGCATAGATTGATTAATTACTTCTCTAAACATGTGACATTTACCTACTCTCTTAAATTAAATAAACTCAATCATTGTATAGAATCATTTTATATTATTTAAATATAGAAAAAAAACTCCTTTTACTAAAAAGTAAAAAGGAGTAATAAATTATAATGCTTCTTGGCGAACAATTGCGCAATATTGCCAAAAGATCCTTAATTGTGCGATGTTCCAGTTATTCATACCCATAGTGAAACCTGAAGGTCTAAAAAGATTAACGTCTGTCACCTCTAAAGCAGCTGCAATTAAATATTGCAAAGGAATACTAATGCTTTGCATTGTTTCTGTAATTCCATTTTCATCATATACCCAAGAAAAGGGTAAATCAGATTCAAATACATCTACTTTATTAAAAATTTCAGGTAAAGCAACAATGTAACAAGCTCCATTTACAATTGGATTCACTGAATTTTCACCATAGTATACTAATAATGCCTCATAGTTTTCACGATGTTCATGATTAACATAAAAGAATTCACTTCTAAATAAAGCCATGTCTTGACTATGAATAATTTGTTGTTCTAATACGTTAAACATACCGTTAATATTAGCAATTTTTTCATATGTTTTGCGTGACATTCTACGTGCTCCTCTCAAATTAATATAATTGATTTATTTCATTTTGATTGTTGAAGTCGTTTGAGTTGTCTAGATTGTTGCTATTGACTTGATTACTCGTTTGATCTTGCTGAACCATAGTACTATCAGATGGATTTTGTTCTGATTGTGATTGCGTAGAAGGGTTAGTATCATTATTTTGAATAGAGTTTTCATCTGTTGTGGTATCTTTTTGATTATTTTCTAACAGAAACGAATCAATAGGTGTTAACGGTACTAGATTGCCATAATGTTTAATGACTCTTTCATCCAATAAATCATTCTTATCTGTTATTTTAGATAGTCCTAAATCAGAACGCAATAAATTTGAATATTTTAATATGCTCTTAATGCTAGGGTGATAATAGTAGATACCATTTAAATAATCATTGTCACCTTTAAGTTGAGACTTTTTAAAGTCTATATTATCAGATAAATAAATTGAAGCTATCGATTTAATTTCTTCTGTTGTTAGGTTATGTTTAGCATTTTTACCTACTATTTGAACGAGTTCATCTAGTCTGTCATATGAATCTAAATTTTTTGCTTTCTGAAATAAAATTTTGATTAAATCCATTTGTCTCTCGCCACGTTTTAAATCTGAATCGTGATGACGCGTGCGTGCTACAGCCAAAGCTTCATCACCATTTAATTTGTGATACCCTTTTTTAACTTTGATTCTTCCAGTATCATCTGTGTTAGGTTCATCTAAATCATAAGGTACATCGTAATAAATACCACCTAATTTATCTACCGCTTGAACAAAGGCATCCATATTAATTCGAACATAATAGTCGACAGGGACATTAAGTGTGGCTTCAACAGTATCCATAGTAGCAATAGGACCTCCATAGGCATGTGCGTGTGTAATTTTATCGTAATAACCTACTTTAGGAATATAACTGATTGTATCACGAGGAATACTTAATAAACGGATTTGTTGTTTATTTGGACTAAGTGTTGCTAAAATCATTGAATCAGTTCTTGAATGTTCAGTCGTTTGACCATTTTTACGTCTACCTTCATTATCGTCTATCCCAAGAAATAATATTGATATAGCGTTTTTAGAAGGATTTATTTTGCTATTTCTTAAAGTAGAATGACGTTTTGCATCAGATTTATTATATGAAGATTGCAAAGCATTCTCAGAATGATGATATAAATTGACAATAAAAATGACAGGAACAACAATAAGTAATAATGTTAATAGCATCATAAAATATTTTAAAAAACGATTCATAATTATGTGCTCCTATACGTATTTATTAAAAAAATAAGTTAATAATTTAATCATACCATTTTAATATAAAAGAATAATAATTATTACTCCCATAGCCATAAATTGTATTACTAATTGGCTAAAATTACAACTTAATTTTAATATAAAAAGATAATGTTTAAAAACTTTTATTTACAATGAAGCAGGCTTGAAAATTTACTTTATCGGTCTAAAGAATGATGTAATAAAAAATAGTCGGAGTAAGATATATTAAAGATGATATTTTAGGGGGGATAATATATAATATAATTTATTGAAAGAATAAAAAATTAATAAAATAGTGTAGAGTTAATAGTTTTTATTAAATTGTAATGAGGCAGCAAATGAAAAAAAGAATAGAAATAATAACATTAATCATAGTTTTAATCATCTTAGTAACATTATTCGTTATATTCTTAATGAAAGTATATAAAACAAATCATAAAGATACAGAATATAACAAAATTAATGATAATAAAACGTATTTACAAAAAAGAGATTATCATGTATCGAAATTGCCACATTTAAAGATAATTGAAGTCGAAGAACCACATATCAAAAATATTGATGAATATTTAAAAGCAATTCATTTTAATGGGGCAGTTACAGTTCTTGAAAATGGTAAATTAAAGTTGAATAAAGGATACGGTTATCAAAATTTTCATCATAAAACTAAAAACTCACCAAATACAATGTATTTAATTGGTTCCGCACAGAAATTTACAACTGGATTAATTCTAAAAAAATTAGAAAATGAAAATAAAGTGAATATAAATGATTCTGTCACTAAATATTTACCTTGGTTTGAAACGACAAAAAAGATAACTTTAAAAGATCTAATGTTACATAGAAGTGGGCTATATAAATTTGAAGCTTCTCCTAAAACTAAAAGTCTTGATGGTGCAGTACATGCAATACAAGCAAGGGGAATTGATGAAAAATTTTATCATAAACATTTATATAATGATGCTAATTACTTAGTGCTTGCTCAAGTAATAGAAGTAGTCACACATAAACCCTATGCTGCGAATTATTATGATGATTTAGCACAACCATTTAGTTTACAACATAGTGCTTTCTTTAATGAAAAACCATATAAAAAATATATGGCTACAGGATATAAAATGATTGACGGTAAATTAACTGCTATGAAACCAAATATATTAGCTCAATATTATGGAGCGGGTAATTTATATATGACAACATATGATATGGCTCATTTAGTAAATAATTTAAAAAATAATAATATTTTTAGTGAATCAGTGTCAATACCACTGACTCAGCAATTAGGAACAACAGCATATCCTGAATCTTATCGTTACGGATTTTATGTTACACCGCAATATAACAGAATTAATGGTGTATTCTATGGACAAATATTTACCGTCTATTTCAATCAACATTATGTCATCGTACTTGCTTCAAATATAGGTGATAATTCTAAAGTAACAAATGAAAATCGAATCTCATATATTTATCATAAAATACTAAATCAACAATCTTATTATCAATAAGAGTAAAATTAAATATTAAAAGGTCGGAACATTAATTGTTTCGACCTTTAATTTTTTAAAGTATTTAAAAATATTGTTTTATAATGTTCATTTATACTTGATACGACTACAGAACAATTAGGATAGGAAGATTCAAAATCAACTACAGTAGCACCACGAGTCAGTGACCCTTGTAATTCAATTTGCACATCTGCTTCTTTAATTTCATAACTCTTAGGATCAAGTAAATAAAGAATTGTAAATGCATCATATAGTTTTATTCCTTCTTTAAAATCTTCACCGCGATAGTGTTGGAAAATATGATACAACATTTGTGTTGTGTTGTTTTTATCTTTAAGAGTGTCTAAATAAGAATGAGTAAATAATGATTGACGCGCTAAATCTAAGCCAATCATCGTTAAAGGTAAACCAGCATTAAAAACGATATGAGCTGCTTCAGGATCACAATAAATATTAAATTCAGCTAGGGGAGTAACATTACCTCTTCCAGTACTACCACCCATCATAATAATTTCTTTAACATGGTTTTTGCATTCAGGATACGTATTAAAAAGTAGAGCTATATTTGTTAAAGGGCCTAAAGTTACAAGAGTAATAGGTTCATTAGAATGACTTAATATCTCATTCATAGCTTCTACAGCATGAGAAGACGCTAAATCTGAAGTAGAAATTGTAGGGAATTGATAGCCATCCATACCACTTTCTCCATGAATATGACTAGCATCTTGTATTTCACTTATTAATGGTTGAGAAGCTCCTCTATGAATAGGGACCTCACTGTTGAAAAAGGCTTTTAATTTTAAAGCATTCGCTGTGGTTTTCTCAACACCTACATTTCCATTTACAGTAGAAATCATTTTGACATCAAATTTTGTATGAGATAATGCAAGAGCGATTGCTGCTGCATCATCTATACCTGGATCAGTATCAATAATAATAGGTAATGACATGAATACACCTCCAAAGATTTTTACTTTTTCTTATATCTATCATACACAAAGAAGTAATTAATATAAACAAAACAAAAAGCCTGTACAAGTTAAAAAACTCGTACAGGCTTTTTAAGAAAGGTAGAAATTGAATTATAAGTGACTAGAATGTCCACCTTGCATAACCCAATAAGTACCAATAACTGTGATTAAAGTAATAATAATCGCAAAGATAACTTTGGCAGATTGTAAACGTCCATCTTTACCTTCAGTTAAGTGCATGAACATTAATAATTGTAATGCAGCTTGGATGAAAGCAAAACCAAAGATAATTGTTGTTTTAGCATGGAATGTCATGTTTGTGTATAGAGTTACAAAAACTGCTAATAACGTTAAAACGATTGAAGCAATAAAGCCAACTGTATGTTTTACGATTGTGTTCATCCGCTATACACCATCCCTATCATATATACGGCAGTAAAGATGAAGATCCATACAACATCTAAGAAGTGCCAGTATAAACTTACTATAAATAATTTTGGAGCATTAAATTTATTTAATCCACGTGTTGCTACTTGGATTAATAAACAAATAATCCAACCGATACCTAATGAAACATGGGCACCATGTGTACCTAATAGGATGAAGAAACTTGACCAGTAAGAGCCTACTTTAGGTGTTACACCTTCAGAAGCATAATGTGCAAATTCATAAATTTCGAATCCGACAAATACTAAGCCAAGGATTACTGTTAAAATCATCCAAAACATCATTTTACCTTTTTCTTCTTTACGTAAGTAGTAAATTGAAATACCACAAGTATAAGAACTGATTAATAAGGCAAATGTCATGATTAGGACAAGTGGTAATTCAAACAATTCAGTTGTCAATTTACCACCGTAACCGCCCCCATGTTGCAACGTTAATAACGCTGCAAATAGGGTACCGAATAATGCAAATTCGGCTGTAAGGAAAATCCAGAAGCCAAGTTTATTCAATTGACCTTCATGCGTACGTGAATCAATAGTGTTTGTATCATGACTCATGACCTACAGCCTCCCTTTCTTTAATACGTGCTTCTCTTAAACGTGCTTCGTTTTCAGCAACTTCAGAAGCTGGAATATGATAACCGTGATCTTGTACGAAACTTTGATAAATCATAGTTCCGAAGATACCAGCTACACAAATTAGGAATGGAATGATAGATTCGAAGATTAAGAAGAAACCACCAACTAACATGAATATACCCATAAATACACCAGTATGTGTGTTGTTAGGCATATGAATGTCTTTGTAGTTATGATTGTCTAAGAAATGACGACCATGTTCTTTCATATCAACAAATGTATCATAGTCATTCCAATCTGGAGTGATTGCGAAGTTGTATTTAGGTGGAATAGCAGAAGCTGTTGACCACTCTAAAGTACGACCTAAACCATCCCAGTTATCTCCAGTTGCTTCACGTGGAGATTTAATGTGGCTGTAGATAATGCTTGCTACTAAGAATAGGAAGCCGACTGCCATCATTAATGCACCGATAGTTGAGATGAAGTTTAATAACCACCAACCATCAGATGGCATATATGTGTATAAACGACGTGGCATACCGTCTAAACCAAGAATGAATTGTGGTAAGAAACATACGTTAAATCCAATCATGAATAACCAGAATGCCCATTTATTTAATTTTTCATTTAATTTGTAACCCATCATTTTAGGATACCAGAAGATTAAACCAGCTAGACAGGCAAATACTACACCAGTAACCAATGTATAGTGGAAGTGAGCTACTAAGAAATAAGTGTTGTGATATTGATAGTCAGCTGATGCCATTGCTAACATTACACCAGTAACCCCACCTAATAAGAAGTTAGGGATAAAGGCTAATGAGAATAACATTGGTGACTCAAAAGTAATACGTCCTTTATATAATGTTAATAACCAGTTAAATAATTTAACTCCGGTAGGTACACCGATTAACATTGTTGAGATTGAGAAGAATGAGTTAATTAAAGCACCATTACCCATTGTGAAGAAATGGTGAACCCAAACTAAGAAACTTAAGAACGCGATACCAGCAGTTGCCCACACCATACTTTGGTGACCGAATAAACGTTTACGAGCAAATGTTGGAATAATTTCTGAATAAATACCAAATGCAGGCAAGATAACGATATAAACTTCAGGGTGCCCCCATACCCAGAAGAAGTTTGCCCATAACATTGGCATACCGCCATCTGCTACTGTAAAGAAATGAGTTCCGAATACTCTATCAGCTGTCATTAAAGCAAGAACAACTGTGAATACTGGGAATGCTAAAATTACGATTAATGTCGTAATAAAAGTAGTTACAGTAAACATAGGCATTTGCATAAACTTCATAGTAGGTGTTTTACATCTAAGTATTGTTACAAAGAAGTTAATACCTGTCATTAAAGTACCGATACCTGAAATTTGAATTGCTACTAAGTAGTAGTTAACTCCTGGACCAGGACTAAATTCTCCTGCTAGTGGAGCATAGTTTGTCCAACCAGCTGCTGGTGATCCACCTACGATAAATGATAGGTTAAATAAAATCATACCAACAAAGAATAACCAGAAGCTGATGTTGTTCATTACAGGGAATGCCACATCACGAGCCCCAATTTGTAAAGGAACAACAACGTTCCATAAACCGAAAACGAATGGCATAGCCATAAAGATAATCATGATAACGCCGTGCGTACTAAAAATTTCGTTATAGTGATTTGATTCCAAGAAAGTATTATCCGGAATAGTTAATTGAGTACGAAGTAATAACGCATCAATACCACCACGAACGAACATTAATACTGCACAAATTAAGTACATTAAACCGATTTTTTTATGGTCTACGGATGTGAACCATTCTTTGTATAGATATTTCCATAATTTGAAATAAGTAATTACTGCGATTAAACCGATAACTAAGAATGGAGCACCAATTTGTGCCATAGTAATCATCCAGTTACCTTTAACGAGTAATTCATCCCATGGAAAATTCATTAATGTTCACCTCCATGATCATTATCTGCTTTAGACGCATTCTCGTCTTTAGCTCCTTTATTGATTTTTTCCATTTCCTTAGCGTTGTGAGTTTCTTCATCTTTGAACTCACTATCGTAAGGGTCATCGTTGCCTAAAATCATTGGCTTCATACCATGACGAGGATAGTTGACATTTGTAACTGTTACCTTACGAGCTGGTTTTTGAGGTTTATCTGTTACATCTTTGTAAAGATCTTTTTCAGCAACGAAGTTAGGATCTTTTTGAGTATAGTTGTAACGTTTATATGCATAGAAGATATACTCTGGATCAGCTGCAGGATCGACAAATGCCATGTGAGTACCACTAAATGTTAATTCTTTATTTGGAGTACTTGGTAAGATTTGTTTATCAAACTCATCTTGGCTAATAGTTTTCTTACTTTTAGCATCTTTAACCCAAGCATCGAAATCTTTTTGGTCTACAGAGTGAACTTTAAATGTTTGGCGAGAGAAACCTTCACCATTGAAGTTAGAGTTACGTCCTCTGAATGTACCAGCTTGATCGGCTGTTAAAGTCCAATTCATTGTCATGCCAGTCATGGCATATTTTTGACCACCTAATTGAGGAATCCAGAAACTAGTCATTGTATCCATAGATTGTAATTTAAATACCACTGGACGGTTTTTAGGAATAGTTAATGTATTCACTGTTTCAACCTTTTGTTCTGGATAAGCAAAGAACCATTTATATCCGGCACTAACTGCATAGACAACTAATGGATCTTCCTTACTTTCAGGTGGTTTCTCGTAATCGTATAATGTTTTAACTGTTGGAATAGCTAAAGCAATTACGATTAAGATTGGTACCACAAACCAAATTGTTTCAATTAAAGAATTGTGGTGCATCTTACCAGATTCGTCATTTTTATTGTAACTATACTTGAAAATAAAAACAGCGAACATAGTAAGTACAACAGCAACAATAACAAGCATGAAGATGATTGAGTAAATAATCAAGAACTTCTGACTACTTGCTACTGGCCCTTTTGCATTAAACACTTCTATGTTTGAACAACCACTAAGTAAAATTAGTGTGCCAAACATAAGAAGCAACGACTTAAATTTTGACACTTTTTTGACCTCCTAATACTACAAATGTAGGGCTTACCATTAATTTTAGTTTATTACGCGATATTTACAAGACCTTATTAGAAAAAAATTACAATAATAAATAGGAAAAAACTAGTAACAATAGGAATGACGGGGAATGTAAGATTTGTTAAAATTATGTGTCTATTCTGTGAAAAATGTCAAAAATAGAAAATTGTTCGTTACATTTGAGAAACATTATCAATTCTAGCGTTTACAATAAAAATTAAATAAAAAAGACGAGATATTCATCTCGTCTTTTTCAGAAAATTGACACATTTATTTAACTTTTATGTAACGTGTTGATGATTCTTCGGCTCCCTCTGAGTCGATGACATTATATCTTACTTTATAAGTACCTACTTTTGACGTATCTACGTGACCATCAACTGTAATTTTATGTGTTAAATCACCATCTTCTTTATCATAGGCACTAATTCCATTTAATACATTATAATCTTGACCTTTTTCAATAACAATATCGTTTACTCCTTTAAGCTGTGGAGTATGATTTGAAGTAGCTTCTGCACTTAAATTTGGAGTCACAAGAGTAGCGGAGACACCGAGAGCTGAAAGAGATTGTATGAGTTTATTCATTACGTTAACCTCCGAATGTAATAAGTCATTTGAATAATTTAACTATACTTTAATTTCTGATTTTTAACATCATACTATAGTCTTAATATAGCTTATTCAAGATTAAATTTAAATGAACTTAAGATAAATAAATATTAAATTTATGTAAAATGAAAGTTCTGTGAATTTAAAAAAATCTATATTACATTATAATAAGTATTGTACTAAAATATATTTGTAGTAAATAAATATATTTTACACATATAATTTTAAGTAGGAGTGGATTTGAATGTTAACAGAACAAGAAAAAGGAATTGTAAAAGAAACTGTTCCAGTATTACAAGAAAGAGGAACAGAGATCACTTCTTATTTTTACAATAGAATGTTTCAACAACATCCAGAGTTAAAAAATATGTTTAACCAAACTAACCAACAAAAAGGATTCCAATCTACTGCTTTAGCTCAAAGTGTATTAGCAGCTGCAGTTAATATTGAGCATTTAGAAAATATTTTGCCAGTTGTTAAAGAAATTGCATATAAACATTGTGCGTTGCAAGTACCACCAGCTGGATATGATATCGTAGGAGAAAACTTAATTGAAGCAATTAAAGCTGTTTTAGGATTAGAAGATAGTCATCCTATTATTCAAACTTGGAAAAAAGCATATCAAGAAATTGCTGATGTATTTATTAAAGTTGAAAAAGATATTTATAGTAAAATGTTATGGGAAGGTTTCCAACCATTTAAAATAGAAAAAATTGACCAACTTTCATCTGATATTAAATCCTTTACTGTAGTATCAGATAAATATGATTTAAGTCAATTTACACCAGGAGAATATATTACAGTTGATGTAAGTAGTGAAAAAATGCCTTATCGTGCAAAACGTCACTATTCAATTGTTAGTGGCGATAACAATCATTTAACTTTTGCTGTCAAACGTGATGTATCTACAGACCATGAAGGTGAAGTTTCAACTATTTTACATGATGAATTAAAAGAAGGAAATGATATTAACTTATCAGCTCCAGTAGGTCCATTTGGTGTGGTTAACCAAAATCAACCACAAGTATTTATTGGTGCGGGTATTGGTGTCACACCACTTGTTTCAATGTTTGATAAAGTAGCTGAAAATGGAAGTCATGCACAGTTTATTCAAGTAACTGGAGACGTTAACGATACACCATTCACTTCTCATTTAAAAGATATTTCAAAACGCTACGACAACGCGAAATATGAATTATATGATAGACAAGCTAAAGGTTATTTAACTAAAGAAACTCTTGAAAATTATGTGAATAATGATAGTGAAGTATATGTTTGTGGAAGTGCTAAATTTATTCAATCAGTGATTGAAGTATTAAAAGAAATAGGCGTAAGCCAAGAACATATTCATTATGAAACATTTGTTCCAAAATTAAGTGTTTCAGTATAAATGTAATATATTATTAAAAAAAGAGAGAGGCATAATTAATTTGAAATTATGTCTCTCTCTTTTTTAATAATAAACGTTTGAATTTAAATTATTCAATGCCTCTACGCATTTTTTCAGCTAATAATGTATTATTTAAAACCATCGTAATAGTTAAAGGACCTACACCGCCTGGTACTGGAGTAATAGCACCTGCAATTTCTTTTACTTCTTCAAATTCAACGTCACCTTTTAGTTTGCCATTTTCATCAGGAGTATTACCTACATCCACAATCACTGCGCCTTCTTTTACATCGTCTTTAGTAACTAATCCAGGTTTACCTACTGCACTGACGATAACATCTGCATGTTTTAAATGGCTATGCATATCTTTAGTACGTGAATGTAAGATTGTTACTGTCGCATTTGCTTGTAATAATAACTTAGACACGGGTTGACCTACAATGTGACTTCGGCCAATTACGACAGCATTTTTACCTTCTAAATCGATATCTGCATGTTTTAAAATTTCCATAATTCCTAATGGTGTACAAGGAACAAACGTTTGTTCATCAATGTATAATTTACCAATGTTTGATGGGTGAAAACCATCAACGTCTTTTTCTGGATTAATTGCTTCTAAAATTTTTTGTTCGCTAACCTGTTTAGGAAGAGGTACTTGGACTAAAATACCACTTACCGAATCATCATTATTTAAACGATCTAGTTCTTTTAATACGTCTTCTTCAGAAGTATCTTCAGATAAATGAACAATTTCAGATATCATCCCTATTTTTTCAGCAGCTTTCTTTTTAGAATTAACATAGCTTTGACTTGCACCATCATTCCCAACTAAAATAACGGATAATTTTGGTGTATATCCCTTTTCTTTTAAAGTTTCAACTTGGTCTTGCAACCCTTGTCTATAATCTTTTGCAATATGTTTCCCATCTAAAATTTTTGCAACCACAAAAAACTCCTCCTTGTTTATTAAACATCTGTCTATAGATTAACTTTAAAGGTATAAAAACGTCAAATTTTAGCTAAAAAGCGTAAATTAAGTTAAGAAACATAGATAAAGTTCGATTTTTGATTGAAATTAAATCTTATACTTGGTATGCTATACGTGTAATATACAACTAATAAGATTTATATTTTAAACTTTGAAAGGGTGTACAAAGTGAAAGTAGCAGTCATTATGGGTAGTTCCTCAGACTGGAAGATTATGCAAGAAAGTTGTGCAATGTTAGAACAATTTGAAATACCATATGAAAAGAAAGTAGTGTCAGCACATCGTACGCCAAAGTTAATGTTTGATTTTGCAAGTGAAGCACGTACAAACGGTTATGACGTTATTATTGCTGGCGCTGGTGGTGCAGCACATTTACCTGGGATGGTTGCTTCAATGACAACGTTACCTGTTATCGGTGTACCTATTGAATCTAAAAGTTTAAAAGGACTAGATTCACTATTGTCTATTGTTCAAATGCCTGGTGGAATTCCTGTTGCTACAACGGCAATCGGTAAATCTGGGGCTAAAAATGCTGGTATTTTAGCAGCGAGAATTTTAAGTATTGGAAATGATTCAGTTCGTAAACATCTTGAACAATATGAACAATCTTTAGTAGATAAGGTAGGCGAAATGCAAGATGAACTTCAATAGATTAAAGTTCGGAGCAACAATTGGTATTATTGGTGGAGGACAATTAGGTAAGATGATGGCACAATCTGCCCAAAAAATGGGCTTTAATGTAGCGTGTTTAGATCCTAATCCAGATAGTCCATGTAAATCAGTAGCAGATGTTTTTATCACGGCAGAGTATGATGATGAAGAAGCCTTAAACAAATTGGGTCAACAATCAGATGTGATTACTTATGAATTTGAAAATATATCTGCTCAACAACTTAAGCAACTAACTCAACAATTTAACATTCCTCAAAGTTATCAAGCAATTGAATTATTACAAGATCGTTTAACTGAAAAACAAACATTAGAATCTGCAGGTACGAAAATTGTTCCTTATGTATCTTTAAAAGATGAAAAAGATTTGAATCAAGCAATTGAAACATTAAGTTATCCATTTATCGTAAAAACACGTTTTGGTGGATATGATGGTAAAGGACAAATTTTAGTGAAAAATGATTCCAATGTTGAAGAAGCTAAAGTACTTGTTTCAAAACATGAATGTGTGGCAGAAAAATTTTTAGATCTCGATCGAGAAGTATCTTTAACTGTAACGATTGGTAATCAAAAACAAATTGCTTATTTCCCACTACAAGAAAACGAGCATCGTAATCAAATACTATTTAAAACTATTATTCCAGCTAGATGCGATAAAGAGCAAGAAGCGAGAAAAGAAGTAGATAAAATAATCGAAAAAGTTCACTTTGTTGGTACTTTTACCGTGGAATTCTTTATTGATAAATCAAATCACTTATATGTAAATGAAATTGCACCGAGACCACATAACTCTGGACATTATACGATTGAAGCATGTGATTATTCTCAATTTGATACACATATCTTAGCAGTAACTGGTCAAGATTTACCTCAAGAGATTGAAATTTTAAAACCAGCTGTGATGATGAATTTACTAGGACGCGATTTAGACTTATTAGAAGATAAATTTGGAGATCATCCTGAATGGCATGTCCACATCTATGGAAAAACAGAACGAAAATCGGATAGAAAAATGGGGCATATGACCATTCTTACAAATAATGTTAATGAAACTGAAAATGAAATGTTGAAACAATTTAAAGGGAGAGAATAATCAATGTCATTACTTTATGAAGGTAAAGCAAAAAGAGTATTTTCAACTGAAACAGTACATCAGTTGAGAGTTGAATACAAAGATGAAGTCACAGCAGGTAACGGCGCCAAAAAGGATAAGATGCAAGGGAAAGGACGTTTAAATAATCGAATTACTTCAATTATTTTCGAATATTTAAATAAACATGGCCTTGAAAGCCATTTTATTAAACAGCTTTCTGAAACTGAGCAATTAGTTAAAGAAGTAAAGATTATACCACTAGAAGTAGTTGTAAGAAATATTGCAACAGGTTCTATTACGAAACGTTTAGGTTTTGAAAAAGGCCATGTATTTGACGAACCACTTGTAGAGTTCTTTTATAAAAATGACGATTTAAATGATCCATTGATTACTGATGATCATGTCAAATTACTTCATATTGCTAATGATGAGGAAATTAAGACATTAAAAGATATGGCTAAAAATATTAATAAAGTATTAATTCAATTAATGAATGAAATGGATTTAAGATTAGTAGATTTTAAAGTTGAATTTGGAAAAACAGAAAATGGTGATATTTTATTAGCGGATGAAATTTCACCAGATACTTGTCGTATTTGGGATAAATATTCAGATACGAATTTCGATAAAGATGTATATAGAAATGATACAGGTTCTTTAATAGATACGTATCAAACATTTTTGGATAAATTGGAGGAACTAAAATAATGAAAACAATTGAACTTCACATTACATTACAACCACAGGTATTGGATACACAAGGTCAAGCATTAAATCGTGCTGTGCATGACTTAGGTTATAAACAAGTTAATGACATTAGAGTAGGTAAAGTATTATATATGACTGTTGATGAAGCTACAGATGAAGCAGTAAATAATATTATTACGACATTAAGTGAAAAGTTATTTGCTAATACGGTTATTGAAGAATATAGTTATAAAATTGTTGATGAAAAGGAGAATGCATAATATGAAATTTGCAGTTCTCGTTTTTCCAGGATCTAACTGTGATAGAGATATGTATAATGCGGCTATTAAAACAGGTGCAGAAGCTGAATATGTAGATTATCGTGAAACATCTTTAAAAGGTTTTGACGGGGTATTAATTCCAGGTGGTTTTTCATTTGGTGACTATTTACGTTCAGGGGCTATGGCAAGTGTCGCTCCAATTATTAGCGAAGTGAAACGTTTTGCCAGTGAAGGTAAGCCCGTTTTAGGTGTATGTAATGGATTCCAGATTTTAACTGAGATAGGACTATTACCCGGCGCCTTATTACATAATGATTCACATCTATTTATTAGTAGAAATGAAAAACTGAAAATTGTTAATAATCAAACTCCTTTTACTAATTTATATGGAGAAAATGAAATTGTTGTTTATCCTGTAGCACATGGAGAAGGACATTATTATTGTACAGATGATATGTACAATGAATTAGTTGAAAATAATCAAATTATTTTAACATATGAAGATAACCCGAATGGGTCTCATGAACATATTGCAGGTATTGTAAATAAAGCAGGCAATGTATGTGGAATGATGCCTCATCCTGAAAGAGCACTTGAAACACTTCTTGGTACAGACAGTGGTGTTAAATTATTCGAAGCAATGGTAAATAGTTGGAGGGAACAAAATGTCTAAGTTTATCGAACCTAGTATTGAAGAAATTAAACTTGAAAAACTATATCAAGACATGGGTTTAAGTGATGAAGAATATAATAAGGTACGTGAGATTTTAGGAAGAGAGCCTAACTTTACAGAAGTAGGTATTTTCTCAGTCATGTGGAGTGAACATTGCTCTTATAAACATTCTAAACCTTTCTTAAAGCAATTCCCGACAACTGGCGAGCATGTCCTTATGGGACCAGGTGAAGGTGCTGGAGTTGTAGATATTGGTGATAATCAAGCGGTAGTTTTCAAAGTAGAATCTCACAATCATCCTTCAGCAATCGAACCTTATCAAGGTGCAGCTACTGGTGTAGGAGGTATCATCAGAGATATCGTATCGATTGGAGCAAGACCCATTAACCTACTAAATAGTTTGCGATTCGGTGAATTATCAGTAAAACAAAATCAACGTTTATTAAAAGGCGTTGTCCGTGGTATTGGTGGTTACGGTAATTGTATTGGTATACCAACTACAGCAGGAGAAATCGAATTCGATGAACGTTACGATGGAAATCCGCTTGTCAATGCAATGTGTGTAGGTGTTATCGATCACGATATGGTACAAAAAGGTACTGCTAAAGGTGAAGGAAATTCAGTCATTTATGTAGGCCTTAAAACTGGACGTGATGGTATTCATGGTGCCACATTTGCATCTGAAGAATTAACTGAAGAAAGTGAAAGTAAACGACCTTCAGTACAAATTGGTGACCCATTTGTAGGTAAAAAATTAATGGAAGCCACACTTGAAGCAATCACATTTGATGAACTTGTAGGTATCCAAGATATGGGAGCAGCAGGTCTTACCTCTTCTTCATCAGAAATGGCTGCTAAAGGCGGTAGTGGATTAGTACTGTATCTAGATCAAGTCCCAACACGTGAACCAGGAATCTCACCATATGAAATGATGTTATCTGAAACACAAGAAAGAATGTTACTTGTTGTTGAAAAAGGAACAGAACAAAAGTTCTTGGACTTATTTGATAAACATGAACTTGATAGTGCAGTAATTGGTGAAGTAACGGATACTGACCGCTTCGTTCTTAAATACGAAGATGAAGTGTATGCAGATATTCCTGTTGATGCACTAGCTGATGAAGCACCTGTCTATATTTTAGAAGGTGAAGAAAAAGAATATAATACCTCAAAAAATGATTATAGTGAGATCAATGTACAAGATGTATTTAAGAAATTATTAAAGCATCCAACAATTGCTTCGAAACATTATTTATATGAACAATACGATCAACAAGTAGGTGCTAATACCATTATTAAACCTGGACTACAATCATCTGTAGTAAGAGTTGAAGGAACAAATAAAGCCATTGCTTCAACCATTGATGGTGAAGCTCGATATGTATTTAATCAACCTTACGAAGGTGGAAAAATGGTTGTGGCAGAAGCTTATAGAAATTTAATTGCTGTAGGCGCAACACCATTAGCTATGACAGACTGTTTAAATTATGGTTCTCCAGAAAAGAAAGAAATTTACCAACAATTAATTGATTCTACAAAAGGTATGGCAGAAGCTTGTGAAGTATTAAAAACACCGGTAGTATCAGGAAACGTTTCTTTATATAACGAAACTAGAGGAACTTCTATTTTCCCTACACCAGTAGTAGGAATGGTAGGACTCATTGAAGATATTCAATATTTAAATGATTTCCATCCAGAAACAGGGCATACATTATATCTTGTAGGAGAAACAAGAAATGATTTTGGTGGAAGTCAAATTGAAAAACTTTTATATAGTAAAGTCAATCATGAGTATGAAGAAATTGATTTAGGTGATGAAGTGGCAAAAGGCGAAGCAATAAAAACATTTATTAGAAATGGAATTGCTTCTCATGTACAAACTGTAGGTAAAGGCGGTTTACTTATTACGCTTGCTAAAATAAGTGCTTATTATAATTTAGGATTAGAAGCAAAAGTAGAACTCTCTGATGCACAATTATTTAGTGAAACACAAGGACGTTATGTCGTTGCAGTCAAAGAAGGACAAACACTAGATGTAGATGGAGCTATTAAAATTGGTGAATTAACAGATGTTGATGAATTTAAAGTATCTAATACTACATCTACAATTACAGAAAAAGTCTCAGATATTAAAGCAATTTGGGAAGGAGCTATTTCAGAATGTTTAACTACAGTGGATTAAACGAAGAATGCGGTGTCTTTGGCATTTGGAATCATTCAGAAGCAGCTCAGTTAACTTATATGGGATTGCATAGTTTACAACATAGAGGGCAAGAAGGTGCAGGGATTGTAGTTTCTGATGAAGATACTCTAAAGGGTGAACGTGGTTTAGGTTTACTTACTGAAGCCATTAAAGAACCACAACTTAATAAACTAAAAGATGGCAATCATGCTATTGGACATGTTCGTTATGCGACATCAGGAAATAAAGGTATCGAAAATATCCAACCATTTTTATATCATTTCTACGATATGAGTGTCGCAATTTGTCATAATGGTAATTTAATTAATGCACAAACTTTAAGACAGTACCTTGAAAAACATGGTGCCATTTTCCACTCATCTTCTGATACTGAAGTGATTATGCATTTAATTCGTCGTAGTAAAGCTCCTACATTTGAAGAGGCGCTAAAAGAAAGTTTACGACAAATTAAAGGCGGATTTACTTTCGCAATATTGACTAAAGACGCTTTGTATGGTGCTGTTGATCCAAATGCGATTCGTCCTCTAGTAGTTGGTAAGATGCAAGATGGAACATACATTTTAGCTAGTGAAACATGTGCCATAGATGTGCTAGGAGCAGAATATGTCCAAGATATTCATGCTGGAGAGTATGTTGTCATTAATCACAATGGCATTGAAGTAAAATCATATACAAGTCACACTAACACAGCTATTTCAGCAATGGAATATATTTACTTTGCGCGTCCAGATTCAACAATTGCTGGAAAAAATGTGCATGCAGTTCGTAAAGTTTCTGGTAAAAAATTAGCTCAAGAAAGTCCGGCTCAAGCAGATATGGTTATCGGTGTTCCAAACTCATCATTATCTGCAGCTAGTGGCTATGCTGAAGAGATTCAATTACCTTATGAAATGGGGCTTGTGAAAAACCAATATGTCGCACGAACTTTTATTCAACCTACACAAGAATTACGTGAACAAGGAGTACGCGTTAAGCTATCGGCAGTGAAAGATATTGTAGAAGGTAAAGACATTATTTTAGTTGATGACTCTATTGTAAGAGGAACAACAAGTAAACGTATTGTCAAAATGCTTAAAGATGCTGGAGCAAATAAAATACATGTACGTATAGCTTCTCCAGAATTTATGTTCCCTAGTTTTTATGGAATTGATGTGTCTACTACTGCTGAATTGATTTCTGCTAGTAAATCTCCAGAAGAAATTTGTGAGTATATTGGTGCAGATTCTCTTGCATATTTAAGTGTTGAAGGTCTTATAGAATCAATTGGATTAGATTTTGATGCACCATATAGTGGATTATGTGTAGAAAGTTTTACAGGAGATTATCCAGCAGGTCTATTTGACTATGAAGAAAACTATTTAAATAATTTAAGTACACGTCAAAAAGAATATATTGATAATCATAAACATTATTTTGATAGAGAGGGAAATATACATGTCTAAAGCTTATGAACAATCAGGTGTTGATATTCATGCAGGTTATGAAGCGGTAGAAAGAATGTCTAGTCATGTTCAACGTACAATGCGTAAAGAAGTACTTGGTGGATTAGGTGGATTTGGTGCGACTTTTGATTTATCCCAGCTTAATATGAAAGCGCCAGTATTAGTCTCTGGTACAGATGGTGTAGGAACAAAATTAAAGCTTGCCATTGATAATAATAAGCATGACACGATTGGTATTGATGCAGTTGCCATGTGTGTAAATGATATTCTTACAACGGGCGCAGAACCGCTATATTTTTTAGATTATATAGCAACAAATAAAGTTGTTCCGGAAGTGATAGAGCAAATTGTAAAAGGTGTGAGTGATGGTTGTGAAGCTACTCATACTGCTCTTATTGGTGGAGAAACAGCCGAGATGGGTGAAATGTATCACGAAGGAGAATATGACTTAGCAGGTTTTGCTGTAGGGGCAGTCGAAAAAGATGAATATATTGATGGATCTGAAGTAGAAGAGGGACAAATTATCATTGGTTTAGCTTCTAATGGAATTCATTCTAATGGGTATAGTTTAGTAAGAAAGTTAATTCAAGAATCCGGAATTAATTTGAATGATTCATTTGATGGAAGTACTTATCTTGATACATTTTTAGCTCCGACTCAATTGTATGTGAAACCTATTTTAACTTTAAAAGAAAAAGTTAAAATCAAAGGCATGAATCATATTACTGGTGGCGGATTTTATGAAAATATACCTAGAGGCTTACCTAACGGGTTAGCAGCTAAAATTGATACACAATCCTTCCCAACACCAAAAGTATTTGAATGGTTACAACAACAAGCTGACATTGAAACGAGTGAAATGTATAACGTTTTTAATATGGGCATAGGCTATACTGTCATTGTAAATAAAGAAGATGTATCTAAAGCACTTGATATCTTAAAAGAACAAGATATTGCTGCATATCAAATAGGGGAAATTGTTAAAAGTAATGATGAACCGATTTATCTTGAGGGGGTATAGATATGACTAAGGTGGCTATATTTGCCTCTGGATCAGGAAGTAACTTCGAAAATATTGTATCTAAAGTTGATAAGGGGCACCTTAATAATATAGAAATTACTTCTTTATATACAGATCATCACGATGCTTATTGCATTGAGCGTGCAAAACAGTTGAAAGTGATGGTTCATATTAATGAACCTAAAGACTTTGAAAACAAAGCAGAATATGAACAAAAATTAATTCAACTTCTTCATAGTGAAGAGGTGGAGTGGATTATCTTAGCAGGTTATATGAGATTAGTGGGACCAGACTTATTAAATGCTTATGAAGGTAAAATATTGAATATTCATCCTTCATTATTACCAAAGTACAAGGGGAAAGATGCAATTGGTCAAGCATTTAATAGTGGGGATAAGGAAACAGGTTCAACAGTTCACTATGTAGATAGTGGAATGGATACGGGAGAAATAATTGAACAACGAAAATGTGATATAAAACCGGACGATACAAAAGAAGCGTTAGAAGAACGTGTGAAACAATTAGAATATGAACTTTATCCAAGTGTAATAGCTAAAGTTATTAAATAAGGAGCATAGTTAATCATGAAAAAAGCAATTATTAGTGTTTCAAATAAAAGTGGAGTCGTGGAATTTGCTAAATCATTAACGCAATTAGATTATGAATTATATTCAACGGGCGGTACAAAACGTGCTTTAGAAGAAGCTAATGTAACTGTTAAATCTGTATCAGAGTTGACGCAATTCCCTGAAATTATGGATGGTCGTGTAAAAACGTTACATCCAGCAGTACACGGTGGTATTTTAGCAGATCGTAATAAACCTGAACATTTAGAACAATTATCAGAACAACACATTGATTTAATTGATATGGTTGTGGTCAACTTATATCCTTTCCAACAAACTGTAGCTAATCCAGATGTAACTGAAGATGATGCAATTGAAAATATCGATATTGGTGGTCCAACTATGTTACGTGCTGCAGCCAAAAATTTTAAACATGTAACAACCATTGTCCATCCATCTGATTATAATGAAGTTATTCAACGAATTAAAGAACATCGACTTGATGAATCATACCGTAAGTCATTAATGATTAAAGTATTTGAACATACAAATGAATATGATCATGCAATTGTAAGTTTCTTCAAAGGAGATAGTGAAGAATTACGATATGGTGAGAATCCTCAACAATCAGCACGTTTTGTTCGTACTTCTAATAGTAAACATACTATTGCTGGTGCGAAACAATTACATGGTAAGGCATTGAGTTTTAATAATATTAAAGATGCAGATTCAGCATTAGCATTAGTGAAAAAATTTAAAGAACCAGCTGCCGTTGCAGTTAAACACATGAATCCATGTGGTGTAGGTATTGGCACTGATATTGAAACTGCATTTAAACATGCGTATGATGCAGATAATCAGTCTATCTTTGGTGGGATCATTGCACTCAATAGAACAGTTACCAAAGATTTAGCGGAAACGTTACATTCTATTTTCTTAGAAGTTGTCATTGCACCAAAATTTGATAAAGAAGCTTTAGATATTTTAACTCAAAAGAAAAATATTCGCTTATTAGAAATTGATATGACAATTGATAATCGTGAAGAAGAATTTGTTTCAGTCTCAGGTGGATATTTGGTTCAAGATAAAGATAATTACGAAGTGTCTAAAGAAGAAATGAAGGTTGTTACAGACGTTGAACCTACCGATGCTCAGTGGGAGGCAATGCTTCTAGGATGGAAAGTTATTCCATCAGTGAAAAGTAATGCAATCATTTTAAGTAATAATAAACAGACAGTTGGAATTGGTGCAGGACAAATGAATAGAGTAGGTGCAGCTAAGATTGCATTAGAGCGCGCAATTGAAATAAATGACAATGTAGTAATGATTTCTGATGGCTTCTTCCCAATGGATGATACTGTTGAACTTGCTGCAAAACATGGTATTAAAGCTATTATTCAACCAGGCGGTTCAATTAAAGACCAAGATTCGATTGATATGGCTAACAAACATGGTATTGCTATGGTTACTACTGGTATGCGTCATTTTAAACACTAATTTAAAATAATTGAGAGAATAGAGGGAGAAAAGAAATGAATGTTTTAGTTATAGGTGCAGGCGGTCGTGAACATGCATTAGTATCAAAATTACATCAGTCGCCACTTATTGAAAAACTTTATGCTATTCCTGGAAATGATGCAATGACTCATTTAGCTGAAATACACACTGAAATTGCTGAAACCGACCATGAGGCTATTTTACAATTTGTCCACCAACATCATATAGAATGGGTGATTATTGGTCCAGAACAACCATTGATAGATGGTTTATCTAATAAATTGAGAGACAATCATGTTAAAGTCTTTGGTCCTAACAAAGAAGCAGCCCAAATTGAGGGTTCTAAATCTTTTGCTAAAAGGTTAATGGAAAAATATGATATTCCAACTGCTGATTATAAAGAAATAGACAATAAAACTGAAGCACTTAATTATGTAAATGAATGCGAATTACCTATTGTAGTCAAAAAGGATGGGTTAGCTGCTGGTAAAGGCGTAATTATTGCTAATACACGAGATGAAGCAATTGAAGCGGTAGAAGTGCTATATCCACAAGAAGATGGAAAAGTTGTCTTTGAACAATTTCTTGAAGGAGAAGAATTCTCATTAATGACATTCATTAATGGTGATTATGCAGTTCCTTTTGACTGTATTGCTCAAGATCATAAACGTGCCTATGATAATGACGAAGGTCCTAATACTGGTGGGATGGGCGCTTATTGTCCTGTTCCTCATATTTCAAATGACGTTTTAGAACGTACAAACAAAGATATTGCTCAACCAATTGCTAGAGCGTTAAAAGAAGAGGGTTATGACTATTTTGGTTTACTTTATATAGGTGCAATTTTAACTAAGGAAGGTCCTAAAGTTATTGAATTTAATGCACGATTTGGTGATCCAGAAGCGCAAGTATTGTTAAGTCGTCTAGAAAGTGACTTGATGGCACAAATCGTTGCTCTAGACCGTAAAGAACCTATTCGTTTTCAATGGATTAACGATTATGTGGTAGGAGTAATGCTTGCTTCGAAAGGCTATCCTGGATCATATGATAAAGGTGCAGAGGTTTCAGGCTTTGAATTAAATAACCATTATTTCGTTAGTGGTTTGAAAAAAGAAAATGATACATTTCTTACATCCGGCGGACGAGTTGTATTAGCCATTGGAAAAGGAAAAACTATTCAACAAGCACAAAAAGATGCTTATGGAAATGTAGAAAAAATTAAGAGTGATCAACTATTTTATCGTAAAGATATTGGAAATAAAGCGCTCAAATAAACTAAAAATAATAACCCATAGATGATAGGCACTGAACCCTTAAAATGGGAACTTAATAA